>NZ_CDRSTZ010000015.1:0-39738 GCF_977052095.1 Senegalimassilia sp. | reverse complement strand
CGCGGGCAAGCGGCTCCACCAGCGTGCCGTCGTACACGCCCAGGATCATGTTCTTGGGGTTGGCCGGGTTGGTGAGCGGTCCCAAGATGTTGAACACGGTGCGGATGCCCAGCTCCTTGCGGATAGGGCCGACGTACTTCATGGCCGCGTGGTACTTTTGCGCGAACAGGAAGCAAATCCCCACGTCATCAAGCAGTTTGCAGCACAGCTCGGGGCTCTGCTCTATGTTGACGCCCAGCGCCTCCAGGCAATCCGCGGCACCCGAGCTTGATGACGCAGCGCGGTTTCCGTGCTTGGCCACCTTCACGCCGCCGGCTGCGATGATCAGCGAAGCGGTGGTGGAAATGTTGAAGCTGTGCGCCTTGTCACCGCCGGTGCCTACGATTGCAAGCGTTGGCTCGGGGTAATCGACGGGCGTGGCGAACGTGCGCATGGCGGTGGCGCAGCCGGCAATCTCGTCGATGGTCTTGGCTTTCGTTGACTTCGTGGACAGCGCGGCCAAAAACGCGGCGGTCTGCACGGGCGTGGTGGCACCCGACATAATCTCGCAGATGGTGTCGTAGGCTTCCTGATATGTAAGGTCTTGCTTGTCGACCAGTTTATGGATGGCTTCGGTAATCATGAGGGTTCCTTTCTAAACCAACGCTAGGAAGTTCGCGATGATGGCGGCTTCATCGGGCGTCATGACGCTTTCGGGATGAAATTGCACGCCGAACACGCTCGCGGCGGCGTCTTCGACGGCCATGACCTCGCCGTCGTCGGTGCGGGCCGTCACGCGCAGGCGGGCCGGCAGCGTTGCCTCGTCGGCGGCAAGCGAATGGTAGCGCGCCACGTTGAAGCGCTCGGGCAGGCCGGCGAACAGCATCAGGTCGACGTCGCGGAAGTCGCGGTCGGCAAGCTCGCCCTCGCGCAGGCGCGGCTCGGCGTACTTCACATAGTCGTACGAGAAGTGGCCCACCCGGTCGGCAAGCAGTTCCATGCGCACCGGCACGCGGCGGTAGCGGCCCTCGGCTGCATACGCGCGCACCTCATCGAGCGTGGGGAACATGTGCAGCACCTCCTTCTGTGTTCGGGCCGGATGGGGCAGGGCCGACTCTGCGTTGCGGCGATAAGCATGCGCTAGCGGTATGTCTCCGCTTCTGAGCTGCTGCTTCTTGGCTTCTTGCCAAGCTCGCTCGCCGATCGGTGCGGTTCGTGCCCTGCTTCATCCGGTTGCCGGCGGGCACGAAAAAAGTCCGTATAAGTGCAGGCACGAAAGTTCGTCAAGGAAAAATTTGCGAACGGCGGCGGGCGGCTTTTCGTTTGGCACCTTCCAGGCGGACCGCGTGGGCTGGGCGAGTCGAGCTGCGGACGGCGCGTCACCATTTTGCGCGGCAATAAAATAGCCCGCACCTTCGTAAGGTGCGGGCTATTCGTTACGCCCAGCTCAGAAGCTATTCTGCAGCTTCTTCGGACTTGTTGGCGGCTTCGACGATCTTGTCGATGATGATGTCGAGCTTGCCTTCCACGTCGTAATCCTCGACCTTGCCCTCGTCGCACAGGCGCGCGAAGTTCGGGTCGATGGGCAGCGTGGTGTATGCGGGGATGTTGTAGCGCTCGGCCACTTCCTTGCCCTGCGGCTCGCCGAAGATGTGGTGCTCCTTGCCGCACTCGTCGCACTTGAAGTACGCCATGTTCTCCACGAGGCCCAGCACTTCCACATCCATGTCGTGCGCCAGGTTCACGGCCTTGCCCACGATCATGGCCACCAGCTCCTGCGGAGCCGACACGGTGACGATGCCGTCGACGGGCAGCGACTGGAACACGGTCAGCAGCACGTCGGAGGTTCCCGGAGGCATGTCGACGAACAGGTAATCGATGTCGCCCCAGTTCGTCTCGCTCCAGAACTGGCGGATGGCGTTGGACACCACCGGGCCGCGCCATGCCACCGGCAGGTCGCCCTTCGGAAGCATGAGGTTCGTGGACATGATCTTGATGCCCGTTTGCGTCTGACCGGGCAGGATACCGTCGGCGTCGGCCGTCAGCGGGTTGGTGACGCCGAACGTCTTCGGGATGGACGGGCCGGTGATGTCAGCGTCCAGGATGCCGACCTTGTTGCCGCGCTTGTTCATTTCACTGGCAAGCAGGCTGGTGACTAGGGATTTGCCCACGCCGCCCTTGCCGGACACCACGCCGATGACGTGCTTGACGTTGCTGCGCTTGTTCGTTTCAAGCTTCGTCGGGCCGCCGGAAGTGCGCTCGCCGCACCCGGAAACGCCGCAGCTGCCGCACTCGTGCGAGCATTCTTCTGCCATTGGTTCCTTCTTTCTCATATAGCGTCGCGGAAAGCCGCGCGCGTCACTCGTCCTTTGCGGCATGATAGCACAACGCGTGCTCGCGCGAGAAAAATAGCACCGCTTGCGTGGCATTTGCATGCAGCGGCCGACTGGCGTCGCCGTGCGTGCGGGTGCATGCTACTATACATAGGTTATAGCAATCAGAAGAGAATCGATGTGCCCGTGAACGCTGATCTTGAAACGACCTCCGACGCCGCTGTCAGCGCGGACGAGGAGCGCGTGTTCACGTACGATGAGCCCGACGAGGACTTCTGCGCGCACTTGATGGAGTGCTACGAGTGGAAGACCACTGGGCAGCGTGGCGTCGATTGGGCGGACACCGTTGCGCGCTACCGGCTTTCGCACCCTATGGAATACGAGGCGCGCCCCACGCTTGCCGAGACAACGGGCCTGCTCACAGGTGCAATCGATGCAGGAATCAAGTTCAGCGTGGCCGTGCAGACGCTGTTTCCTGCGGGCACGTCCATCGAAGGCGACCGCGAGATTCGCGACTCGTTCGTGAAGGGCAAGGCGCGCCGCATCAAGCCGTCGCGCTATCTGGGCGGCCCGTCGGCGCTGGCCCTGTGGGCCGAAAACCCCGTGACGGTGCGCATCACGGCCGACGCCGCGCGTTTCGCGCGCGGCGCCGAGCTGCCCACGTCGCTTTCGCTCGATACGGTCATCGGCGTGATCACGGGGCATTGCGTGTGCGTTGACCTGCGGCAAGTCGACATCCCTTCGCCTTCCGAAGAGCTTCCCGTTGTCGGCGCCGTGCTGCATCTGACCACCATGTCGAAGTATCTGGTGGTGCTGTACAACATCCTTATGGAAAAAGGCGACCGCTTCGACATGGTCAGCGTGCCGCTGTATTACGCGGTGGGTTCCATTGAAGCGGGGCAGCGCAAGCGGCGCGAGGTGCTGGCGGCCACGCCGCTGAACGACCCGCCCGAGCCCGGCGCGTATGGCTGGATCAACGAGCGCGCATGGCGGGAAACGGCGCCGGTGCTCGATAAGTTGCTGGCGTTGTTTTTGACCGACGGGCTGGATGTTCGCGAAATCGAAGGTGCGCGGCGCACCACGTTCGTGGCGTTCGAGGAAGGCGAGCTTGAGCGTCGCGACGAGCAGGAGCGCGCCCGCAAGGCTGCCGAAGAGCGCCAGCGCGCCGCCGAGGAGCAAGCCGCCCGCGAGGCCGAGGCCCGCCGCGCAGCTGAGCAGGCCGAACGCGAACGCAAGCAGGTCGAACGCGAGGCCGAGCGCGCGCGCCAAGAGGCCGAGCAGCGCGAACGCGACATCAAGAACATCGACGCCATCAAAGAAGCCGCCATTCAGGCCGAAGCGCGCTGTCGCGCCATGAAAACGCGCATGGAAGCCATGGTTCAGGAGCAAAAAGACCTGACGGCGGCCTACAACGCGCAGGGTGCGCAGCTGGCAAAAGAGCAGAACATGATCGGTACCATGGTGTCGAAAACGGCCACGCTGCAGCACAACCTGCGGCTTGCCGAGGAAACGGCCCGCCGCGCGCAGGAGCAGGCCGCTGCCGTGCAGGCGCGTGCCGACCTGTTCAACACGCTGGAGTTCCCGCAAACGCCGCTGGGTGCGTTGTTGCTGGCCAAGCGCGCGTTCCCCGACCGGCTGTACGTGCACCCGAACGCCGAGAAAACGGCGCGCGAGTTCCCAATGGGCGACATGCGCGAAACATGGGCGGCCCTGCGCGACATGGCTGTTGTACTGTACCCGCTGGTGTTCGGCGACGAATCGGTGGACATCCCGGCGCGTTTCGAGGAGCGTTCGACGCTGCGCTTGGCGCTGTCGGAAGGTCCCATGACCGCGAAGGACCCCGCCCTCATGCGCCTGCGCAAGCTTGATTACAACGGGCGCGTGGTGGACATGTCCGCCCACGTCAAAGGCCGCTCAATCGAGGGCCAATCACCCCTGCGCGTGCACTTCTATCCCGACCACGACAAGAAGCTGCTGGTCATTGGCCACTGCGGCAAGCACCTGCCCACATACGCCTACAGCGGGAAATAGCGCCAACATTTGAGTGCCCCACTGGCTGAAGCTGGTGGGGCACCGCAACTCGGCAAGTGCTTTGCGTTCCGTTTGGAACCTTTCAAACCTATATAAAGGCCGCTTTCGGAAATTCCGCCTACTTTGCCACCTGCTGCACGTGGGTGCCATCGAGGTCGAAGTCGGTGAACGCCGCGCTGACGTAGGCGGGCTGCTCGTAGGTGTTGTAATAGTAGCGGCCCTCGCGCGCCGAGAAGGCGCTGGTGAAAATGGTCAGCTCGTTGGCGCCGTCGTTCATCTCGGCGCATCCTTCCACCATGGCCACGCCGCCAAGCGTGCGGAACACGCGCGCCACGTTGGCCTGCTCGCCGGTTTTCGGCGCATGGTGAGCATTCAGGTACGCGGCGCGCACGAAACGCGACGGCGAGTACACGTCGCCGGGCAGCCCGCGCATGCCCGCACCGGCGCCGTATGGCGTGAGCTTGGCGTTCCCCCAGTTCACGGAAGCGGGTGCTTCGGGCGTGACGTTCAGATAGCTGCGCAGGTTCTCCAGGTGCCACGCCAATCCGGGCTGGTTTGCCAGCACGTCGGCCGGGTCGCGCATGACCTGCAGGCCCTCGGCGGTAGACTCCACCACAATGCAGCCCGTGGTGTCGGCGACGATCCAGTGCAGCAGAGAAACGGGGAAGCTGCCGAACCCCTTGTTCACCAGCGTGACGTCGGCCAGCGCGCGCTCCACATCGTCAACGCTTGCGAAGTTCGAGCACACCCACAGCGGGAACTCGTACGGCGCCACGGCGGTGGTGCCCGGGCGCGCCGCTTCGGGGAAGTGCGCGTAGCCGGGGAAGTTCAGCCCGGCGATGGCCAGGCCGTCCTCGTTGGCGCAGTCGAAGTACAGCGGGAAGTCGTCGGAAGTGATGGCCATACCCATAATGGCGCGGTGCCCGGCGTTGGCGGGATGGTTGCGCGGCGTGAACGTGATGGTTTCGCCGTAGCCGTACGCCCAGTCAAGGTTGCGGCCGAAATACAGGTTGCCGTCAGGGTCGGTGAATCGAATGGCTGTGCACATAGGTTCTTCCTTTCTGCTTGAAGGCGAAGGGGCGGGGCGGGCGTATGCTCGCGCAGCGTGGTTGCTGCTTCGCGTTCGTCAATTGTTCGGAAGGCATAGTACGCCAAATGCCTGCGCGCGCAGGGTAGAATCGCACGGTTGTCAACGATGCGTTGCGTGTTCGTTGAAGAAGGGAAACGCGCGCATTGATTCTTCTTTGGTGGTGTAGCTTAGCTATTCTGCGACGTCACCCCTCCCTGAGCCCCCTCTTTTGCGGTAAGGCTTCGCAACGCTGTCCTTAAAGTGCAGGTTCCTCATGTTCGAAAATGGGTTATTCTTAACGAAAGATATAAAAGCGCACAACGAAAACTGCTATGGAGGGCGAAACATGTTGAGGATATCAGATGCGCGCATTGACGGCTTTATTGCCGAGGACGTGCCGTATATCGATTTGACCAGCGAGATCCTGGGCATCGGCGACCAGCCGGGCGAGATGGAATACTTCACGCGCGAAGACTGCGTGCTGGCGGGCACGGACGTGGTTCGCCGCATTATGGAGAAGCTGGGATGCGACGCTGTGACGGCTGCGTCCGACGGGCAGCGCATCGAAGCCGGCAAGGCGTTCTTCACCGTGCGCGGCCGCGCGGGCGATTTGCATGCCGCCTGGAAGGTGTGCCTGAACGTGTTCGACCACCTGTCGGCCGTGGCCACTAAAACGCGCGCGATGGTGGATGCGGCCCATGCAGCGAACCCGCGCTGCGAGGTGCTGACAACGCGCAAAAGCATGCCGGGTGCAAAAGACCTGCTCACGTGCGCTGTTATGGCGGGCGGCGCTTTCCCTCACCGCTTGGGCCTGTCTGAAACCGTGCTGGTGTTCGAGCATCACCTTACGTTCTTCGGCGGGTTTGAACGCTTCGTCGATGAGCTGCCCGCTATCAAGGCGAAGTGCATCGAGAAGAAGCTGTTCGTGGAAGCCGACGCCGAGCGCGCCATCACGCTGGCGCGCGTGAGCGCCAACAGCATCGGCGTTGACGGTATCCAGCTTGACAAGGTTCCGGTGGCTGAGCTGCAAGAACTGGTGAGCCGCCTGCGCGCCATCGACCCGCGCCTTACGCTTATCGCTGCTGGCGGCATCAACCCGCAAAACGCCGGCGCGTACGCGGCGTGCGGCGTGGACGGGCTGGCAACCACGGCACCGTTCACGGCAAAGCCCATCGACATGAGCGTGCGCATGCGCCGCGCATAGTGCGATTAGGAGCGCGAAGGGATGCGCTTCGCAATTGTTCGCGCTTCGCCGCCCTCGCGTCTTGCGCCTTCTTGCGCGCGTGGCAGGAAACGCGGTTGTCGCCGCAGGCGCATTGGCCGCGTGCGGGAAACCCTGCTGCGTCACGCGCTCGCGTCATGCCCGCCTTGCATACTTATAAGGTAAAACGCGGCCACTGCGTTGGAAGTGGCGAGTACCGTGCCTGCAACAGCTGCGGGCACGGCGAACAAACCGAAAGGAACGATTCATGGTTGAAGCAACGTTGAAGGTGACGGGCATGCATTGCCCGAAGTGCGACGCGCGCGTGGAGAAGGCCGTGTCCGCCGTGGCGGGCGTTGCATCGGTGAAAGCCGATGACGAAGCGGACCTGGTGACGCTTACGTATGACGGCCAGCCGTCCACGCTCGATGCCGTGCGCGCGGCCATCACCGAACAGGATTTCGCGGTCGAAGACTAAGCGCGCTTGGTTGCGCTTAGCTGCAGCGTTTCATGTCGGGGGCTCGGCAGGTCTGAAAAGGCTTGCATGAGCTCCTTTTTGCTTGCTACGCCGATTTTCTCGTAGGCGTTCTTGCTGTGGAACTTCACCGTGCGCTCGGTGATGAACAGCTCCTCGGCAATGCCTTTCATGGTTTGCCCGTCAAGCAGCATAACCACGATTTACATCTCGCGCTTCGTCAGGCCGAACGGTGCCAGCTGCTGCTGGCGGCGGCGCTGCACCTCGCGTTTGAGCTCTTCATCGGAAAGCCGACGATGCGCGGGGGCGGTTTGCGTTTCGTCGGTTGGGCTGCTAGGGCTGCTTACTGAAGCGGTGAAGGCTCCCTGAGCGGCGCTTTTCCGGGTTGCCGCGGCATTTGCCGTTTGGACGGAACCTTGGGTGACAGCCGTTGGGCCAGCGAACTGACCGGCATCCGCCCCGTTCGCGGCGGTGCTACTTGTCTTGGAGCCGATTTCGATTGATGAGGACTGGCGGATAGCGTCTGCACCTGCAGCGGTCCTGCTGCGCGTGGTTGCGAAAAACGTTACGGATGCGATGGCACACATGGCTACGCGCTGCTGCTCGACAGCGACGTGCTGTGCGTAGGGCGCGGCGCGTGCGTAGCTCACGGTGCGGCGCGCAATGTCCTGACGCCCGATTTGCTTGCGCAGCTGTACGGCGTGGACGTGGGCATCGGCACGGTGAAGGACGATCTGGGCCGCATTGCGCCGGCGTGCGCACCGTTTTTACAGGATGAATGCCAGGAAGGTGACAACGATTATGAGCATTGTTAGCGCCAGGACGCTCGATAGGCGCACGTTTATGAAGCTTGCGGGCCTTTCGCTTTGCGCCGGCGGCTTTTTGTCGCTTTCGGGCTGCGGGCTTGATTTCTCGAAGGGAAACCTGCGCTCGATTACCGACATGGGCGGGCGACGCGTGTCGCTTCCCGAGCAGGTGGACCGGGTATTCTGCACGAATCCCATCGGCACCGTCGACGTGTTCGGGCTTGCCCCCGAAAAGCTTGCCGGCTGGAATTTCCGCCCGGCAGGCGACAACAAGAAGTTCATTCCCGACGAGTATTTCGCCTTGCCGTCGCTGGGCGTGTGGATGGGCGCCGGCGCCGTCCCGAATGCGGAGGAGATTGCCGCGCAAAACCCCGATGCGCTGCTATGCTTCTGGACGGCCGACGAAGTGGGAGCGAACATGGCCGACGAGGTGCAGAACCAAACGGGGCTTCCGGTGGTGCTGGTGGACTACGACGTGCGCAGCGCGCCCACAACGTTTCGCTTGCTTGGTGATTTGATGGGCTGCTCCGAGCGCGCTGAAGAGCTTGCGTCGTATTGCGAGGGCAAGCTGGCAACCATCCGCGCTGTGGCCGATGCGGTTCCCGAAAGCGAGCGAAAGCGCGTGTTCCTTGCGCAAGGCAACGACGGGCTTACCACCGACCCGGTTGGCAGCATGCACGTCACCGATGCGTTTGAGCTGATCAACACGGAAAACGTGGCAGATATGCCGGGCACGCAGGGGCAGGGCATGGGCATGCCCAGCGTGAACCTTGAGCAGATCATCAACTGGAACCCCGACGCTGTGCTTGTTGCCGAGTTCAGCATGAGCGACTCGGAAAGCTCTGATATCTACGGCGAAATTCAGCAGGATGCGCATTGGCAAAACGTGGCGTGCGTTGCATCCGGCGAACTGTACCGCATCCCTCAGTCGCCGTTCTCGTGGTTCGGGCGCCCGCCCTCGGCCGTGCGCATTCTTGGGTGCTTATGGTTGCTGAAAGTGCTGTACCCCGCCTATGCGTCCGGCATCAACATGCGCGATGAGACCATCGAGTTCTACCGCATGTTTTACCGTTACGATAAGTTCGACGAATACACGCTGGATAACCTGCTGAGCGCGGCAGGCATCGATCCGGTGACGGGCGAGAAGGCTTAACGCGGCAAGGACGGTGTAAGCCGGTAACCGGATTGGGATGAAGCTGCAGGCGGGGCAGGGGGCAGTGCCACTAAGGTGGGTAAGGAGATGCTGCTTGCCGTCTTGATGGCACTGCCCTTTGGCCCTGTTTCGCCCGATATCGCCGGTTAATGTCGGTAACCGATAAGTGGAAACAGATGCAAAAAGGTCTGATGAAGTACTCTTCATCAGACCTTTTTGCTGAAAAGCAAGCGACGGGCTTATTTCCCGTTGCGCATTTTCTTTACGCCGCCGGCTGCGATAGCGGCGCCGGCCCCGATGGTCAGTACGCCGGGCCCGGGCAGGATAAGCATGGGCACGCCAACGGCCATGACCGCCACACCCGCAACGGTTTGCACCGCGCCGCTTATGCGACCACCGCCTTTTTCGCGAACGGGGTTGCCGAAGCCATCGACGAACGTGGTGTGCAACGGCTCGTTGTCAACGGCCTGCTTCTGCTTGCCGAACGTTGGCGGCGTGAAGGCTTCTGCGGCGGTGTGCGCGGTCGCCCCTGCGGTTTGCGCTGCTCCGCGCGCCGCGTCGATGGGGGTGACGTCGATGATGGGGTGCCGGGGAAACGCCATGTGCTGCCTTCTTCCGTTGCCGTGCTTTGCGGTGACGCGGGGCTGTACCCCGCGCGAGAGTTTGTTGTGCGGGACGGGCATAGCAGCCTCGTTCCGCTTTCGGTACCATACCGCGTCGCGCGCCTGGCCTGTCAGCTGCGTGGCGAACCGTCACCAACGCGTAACGCGTTGCCCATATCGTCTTGATGGGCCTTGCGGCTGCCGGCGGCCTGGCAGACGCTGATGCATTGGCGTACGCGCCGCGGGCTTCGCGCGCGATATCGTGAGTGCGCAACTCTTCTTTACCTGCTCATGTGCGGTGTATGCGAAAGTGCAACACGCTTTGAACAGCCACCTGCCCGCTGTGGCATTCCCCGTCTTCTCGATGCGGGCTCGGCGACACGCCCCGGGGCGTGTCCATGCAGCAACGTTTACCCTGTTCGGCGGCCAAATTGCGCTACACTGTAGCCAACGCATTCTCGCGCCGATGGGACGGTGCTTCCGCTTGTTCTAGCTTCGGGGCTCTTCTGAAGCAATCGGCGCGCTGCAACACTGCGGTTCGTTTGCGCTCGCGCCTTTTGGGGATTTGGCGCGGTCGCCTTATTAGGGGAAGGTGATCTTATGGCAGCTCCTGCTACCGAACATGTTCGCAATATCGTGCTGGTGGGCCAAGACGGCGCCGGTAAAACGTCGCTGGCCGAGGCCATGCTGCACGTTTCGGGCCGCACGCCGCGCATGGGCACCACGCACGACGGCAAATCGTATCTGGATTACGACGAAGAGGAGATTCGCCGCAAGTTCACCATCGGTACGTCCATCGCGCCCATTCCGTACCACGACTACAAGATCAACCTGCTTGACACGTCGGGCCATCCCGATTTCATCGGCGACACGCTTGCTACCATGCAGGCTGCCGAAATGGCGCTGTTCGTGATTGATGCCGTGGCAGGTCCGCAGGTCATGACCACGAAACTGTGGCGCGAGGCCGAGGACATGCGCCTGTCGCGCGCCGTGTTCATCAACCACATCGACCGCGAACACGCCAACTTCGACACCATCATGGCGCAGCTGCACGCGCGTTTCGGAAGTCGCTTGGGGCCGGTCACCATTCCCATCGGCGTGGCTGAGAACTTCAAGGGCGTCATCGACGTGCTGCGCATGAAGGCGCGCTATTTCGACCAGGACGGCACCACCGACGACCGCATCGAGGATATTCCGCCCGAGTACGAGGAAGAAGCGCAGATTGCCCGCGACAAGCTGTGCGACCTGGTGGCCGAGGCCGATGACGAACTGATGATGAAGTACCTTGACGGCGCGGAGCAGCTGACGCAGGAAGAGCTTGAGCGGCTGCTAGACCAGGCCATCGCGCAGGAGCTGTTCATTCCGGTGTACGTTGGCTCCACTGTCATCGAACAGGGCATTCGCTGCGTGATGAAGGACATCTGCACGTATTTCCCGCACCCGCGCCATCACGGGGCGTTCCGCCTGGCCGACGGCAACGAGACGTTCGTGGACGCAAACGGTGAGCCGGCCGCTTTCGTGTTCAAAACCGTTGCCGACCCGTTTGTGGGACGCTTGAGCTACCTGAAAATCTTCAGCGGTACGCTTACGCCGGGCATGGAGCTTATCAACTCGCGCACGGGCAAGAAAGAGCGCCTGGGGCACCTGTACGTCATGATGGGCAAAGAGGCCACGGACGTGAAATCGGCTAAGGCCGGCGACATCATCGTGGTGCCGAAGCTTGCCGACACGCGCGCGTCTGATACGCTGTCGCTGCTTGGCAGCACCGCAATCGACCCGCTGCCGCTTCCCGTGCCGCAGTATCCCGTTGCCATCGAGGCTGCGAACAAAAAGGAAGAGGACAAGGTGGGCGCGTTTTTGGCGCGCGCCGCTGAGAACGACCCCACGTTGCGCATCAGCCGCAACGAGGAAACGCACCAGACCATCGTCACCGCCATGGGCGAGGCGGCGGTGGAAACGCTGCTGGCGCGCATGAAGGAACGGGCCAAGGTCGATGCGCGGCTTGTGCCGGTGCGCATCCCGTACCGCGAGACCATCCGCAAAACCGCCGAAGCGCAAGGGCGCCACAAGAAGCAGACGGGCGGCGCCGGGCAGTTCGGCGATTGCTGGCTGCGCATCAGCCCGAACCCGGGCGCGGGCTACGAATTCGTGGACGAGATCAAAGGCGGCGCTATCCCTGGCGGCCTTATTCCCGCCGTTGACAAGGGCGTGCAGGAGGCCATGGCTGAAGGGTTCTTGGCGGGATATCCCATGGTGGACATCAAGTGCGCCGTGTTCGACGGCTCGTATCATTCGGTCGATTCGAACGAGATGGCGTTCAAAACGGCTGCGCGCATCGGCTTCCGCGCGGCATGCGAGAAGGCCGAGCCCATTCTGCTTGAACCCATGGCGAACATGGACATCGTGGTAACCGAGGAGTACGCCGGCACCGTTATGGGCGACATCTCCACGCGTCGCGGCCGTATCGTGGGCACCGATTCCACCGATGAAGGCGAGACGGTCATCATGGTGCGCGTGCCGTATGCCGAGGTAGTCAGCTACACGAAGGATTTGCGCGCCATGACGCGCGGCTCGGGCTCGTACTTCATCCATCTGGAAGGCTACGACCCCGCACCCGCTGACGTGACGAAAAAGCTCGTCGCAGAATACCAGGCAGCTCGCAGCTAGCGTTTCGCGGTAGTTGGCAATGCCCAAGGCGGGGCGCTTCATCGCGAAGCGCCCCGCTGTGTTTTGCGTCAGGCCTGTAAACGGTGGCTCCGGAGCCGTTCGAGGGCAACGTGCGCACGGCGTTCCTCTCGTGCAAGAAGCGCCTCATCGATGAGCGTTTTGATGCAGGCTTGACGATTGATCCCCAGATATGCGGCTTCGGCGTCGATTTCATCAAGCTGGCGAAGCGTGAAGTCAACATTGACCTTTTTCGTATCGAGGTTTGGCCGCGTGGTTGCCTGTTCGGTGAACAGCTCGCTGATGTCTCCACCGTCGTCGAAGTATTCATCGAACTCTTCTGCGCTCATGTTCTGCATAGGCTTTGTCTTAGCGGGAAATCTCCTTTTGCGTTGCGCGCCGAACCGAGATGATCCTTATGGCGTAATCTCGTTTTGCATAGATTGCCGGCCAGTACGAGCCGCTCATTCTTCCTGTTGCGGCCCATCTTTGCTCGCCGCATTTATTCGATGGGGCTTCGATGACGCTTGGGTCATCCCAAAGCGCTTTTGCCTCTTCGAAATCGATGCCGTGCTTTTCGTTGTTGAGTTCGCTTTTCCGAGGATCGTAAATAAATCTCATCGTAGATACTTTTTGCATACTTACTATATACCTGATAAATACCAACTGCTACATAGTTTTGCGAAGTGCCGGGGGACGTGGCGGGCGAGCTTCGAGTTTGCGAAGGAGCCCGCCCGTTTCGTTATCTGTGTGGCGCACGAGGGAGATGAGCAAAAGCGGCCGGGGCGTCTCCCGTTCCACGGCCCGCGTGCTGCTTTGCGTTGTCGCCACGTTCTCAAGTATGGCAGGCAAACCTTGCGCACCTTTTGCCGATATATGCGCGAAGAGCACGCGAAACCTTGCAGGATTGCTTCGTGGATGGTTACGGCCGTGCAGCATTATTGGTTGCTTGCGGCATTTTCGGATGCGCGCTAGAAGTGGCATTTCGCATGCTGTGCTGATGTTTGGCTATCGTTTCTCCTGGTGACACGGCTGTTTTGCAGTGCGATTTCGCGTTTTGCCGCGCATGACCGGCGAGCGTGTTTTTCCTCAAATGGGGTGTAACGCTGGACGTTCGCGCGGGTTATTGGTACGCTCGCTGCACAGTACATTCGCCGTCGTGTGCAGCGCGCATGCGGCGGCTTGGCGAAAAGGGGAAGCCATGTCCTACGTTTTCACGCACGCTACGCTGCTTGACGGCACGCGCGATATGCAGCCGCAACCGAATATGACCGTTGCCGTTGACGAGGCGGGTCGTATCAGCGCAGTGGGCTCTGCCGGCTCGACGGTTGGGCCGGCAGGCGCGCAAGAGGTTGACCTTAAGGGCGCGTGCCTTATGCCGGGCCTGGTCAACCTGCATGTTCACCTGTGCGGTAGCGGCAAGCCCACCAGCGCGGGCGCGGCGGGCGACCTTATCGACAAGGTGGTCGGCAACCCCATCGGGCGCTGGTATCTGCACCGCACGCTGCGCAAGCACGCCCAACAGCAGCTTGCCAGCGGCGTTACCACGGTGCGCAGCGTGGGCGATCCGGGTTTTGCCGACGTGTGGGTGCGCGATGCCATCAATGCGGGCAAATATGTGGGGCCTCGCCTGGTCACGTCGGGCGTTGGCGTGACGGTGCCGGGCGGCCACGGTGCCGGTCTGTTCGCTCATATTGCGAAAACGCCTGACGAAGCGCGTGAAATCGTGCGCGAATGCTTTGCTCATAAGTGCGATCTGGTGAAGCTGTTCATCACGGGCGGCGTGTTCGATGCCGAAAAAGAAGGCGAGCCGGGCGTGCTGCGCATGTCACCCGAGATTGCCGCGGCGGCCGTCGACGAGGCGCATAAGCTGGGCATGCATACCGCGGCGCACATCGAAAGCAGCGAAGGCGTGCGCGTGGGCCTGCAGGCAGGTGTCGACACCATCGAGCACGGCGGCGTGCTCGACGACGAGCTGCTTGCGGCGTTCCGCGAAAACGGCATCGGACGCGCCAGCGCGCTGACGTGCACTATTTCGCCCGCGCTGCCGTTTATCAAGCTGCCGCCCGAGATGACGCATTCAACCGACGTGCAGGTGACGAACGGGCGCATAGTTTACGAGGGCATCGTGGATGCCGCGAAGAAGGCGCTGGCAGCCGGCGTCCCCGTTGGCCTGGGAACGGACTCCGCGTGCCCTTATGTCACGCAGTACGACATGTGGCGCGAGCTGGTGTATTTCGAGCGCATCGTCGGCGCTAGCCGTCAGCTTGCGTTGCATACGGCCACGCTGGGCAACGCGCGCATCATTGGCTTGGGCGATAAGACCGGTTCCGTCGAGGTGGGGAAATCAGCCGATCTGATTGTGCTTGACGCCAACCCGCTTGACGATTTGGAGGCGCTGCGCAACGTGCGCCGCGTCATGGTGCGCGGTAGGTTCGCTAATAGCTTACAGGTGAAGCATTTGCCCGAGCTCGACGCTGAGCTGGACAAATTCCTTCCCCGCTAGCAGCATTTCGCACACTGGAGCGCGCGGGTATTTCCTAGCGTCAAAGTCGATAATCGTGCAAAACCGCACAGTTGTTCGATTTTGATTGAATCAAGGGATTTCACATGGTACAGTTACGCCATGCGAAATCCCTTTTCCGTCTTCAGGGCGTGGCAGATGATTGGCGGTGCGGCTTGTCCTGCCTTGCTTTCGGATTGCGTGCCTTGTCTCGCGACGTTCGGTTGAGGTGGTTACCAGTTGAAAAGCGTGAGGATATGGAGGCAATCATGATCAAACCGATAATGCGCAATGAGTTGTTGCTTGGCATGCCGTCCGAACTTGCTACTGAGCAGGATGTTTCCATCGGGCAAGACTTGCTCGATACCCTGGCAGCACATGCAGATTCCTGCGTGGGTATGGCCGCGAACATGATTGGCGTAAGGAAGCGCATCATCGTGTTCGATAATAATGGCACGCCCGAGCTTATGTTCAATCCCGAGATCATGCATGCATCGAATCGGTTCAAAACAGAAGAAGGGTGCTTGTCACTTGTTGGCGTGCGTCCCTGCGAGCGGTTTCGGAAGATTCACGTTGCGTACCAGGATGCTTCGTTTGTGCGGCACGAAAAAAGCTTCTCGGGCTTTACCGCACAGATCATCCAGCACGAAATCGACCATTGCAACGGAATCGTGATTTAAATGTCGGTACCTATCGAACAGGCGCGTTTGGCGCTTGAAATGCACTTCGGCTATCAGGATTTTCGGCCTGGTCAGCTTGGTGTGGTCAAGGCGCTGCTTGGCGGCAAAGACGCGCTGGCCGTTATGCCCACTGGTGCGGGAAAATCAATATGCTATCAAGTGCCCGGAGTGGTCGTAAGCGGCGTGGCGCTTGTTATAAGCCCGCTTGTGTCGCTTATGGGCGACCAGGTTCGTAGTTTGCGGGAAGCTGATGTGCAGGCGGCGTTTTTGAACTCCACGCTGTCTGTCTCCGAGCAAGCTCGCGTGATGGAGCAGGCGCTTTCCGGCGAGGTGGACTTGCTGTACGTCGCGCCCGAACGCTTGGATGACCAGCGGTTTTTGGAGTTTGCATCGCGCGCCTGCATTCCGTTGATTGCGGTGGACGAGGCTCATTGCGTGTCGCAGTGGGGTCAGGATTTCCGACCCTCGTATCTACGCATCGGGCAGTTCATCAAGCGGCTTCCCAAACGCCCTGCCGTGGCGGCTTTTACCGCTACGGCAACTGAACGCGTGCGCGCCGATATCGTGCGCTTGCTGGGCCTTCAGAACCCCTATCAGATTGTCACAGGGTTCGATCGTCCAAACCTGCATTTCAGCGTTGAGCGGCTTGAGCCTAGCAAAAAGCTTGCGCGCATCATGGTGTATGCCAAGGCGCACCCCGATGATTCGGGAGTGGTGTATTGCAACACGCGCAAAAACGTCGAGAAAGTGCACGAAGCGCTTGTCCAAGCGGGCGTGCGCGCGGTGCGCTACCATGCCGGCTTGTCGAATCAGGAGCGTACCCAAAACCAACGGGCTTGGATCAATGATGACGCATCGGTGGTGGTTGCCACAAACGCGTTCGGCATGGGCATCGATAAACCGAACGTGCGCTATGTCATCCATTACAACATGCCCGGCAGCATCGAGGCTTACTATCAAGAAGCGGGGCGTGCCGGTCGAGACGGGCTGCCAAGCGAATGTATGCTGTATTGGAGCGACGGGGACCTGTCAACGTGCCGCTTCTTCCTGGAGCAGGACAGTGGGAACGAAAGCATGACCGAGGAAGAGGCAAGCATGGCTCGAGCCGCGCGCCGTCGTATGCTTGCGGCTATGGAGGGGTATTGCCTGACGTGCGACTGCCTGCGTGGCTACATGCTGCGCTACTTTGGCGATCAGGCGGTAAAAGCACCTGCCGCCAGCGAAAATGCTCTTGGTAGCAGCCCTGCCGCGGGCTCAACTGCAGGTTCGTCTGTCTCCGCGCCTGAATCGACGGGCAGTTCGGGCTCTCCGGTATTTACGTGCCACAATTGCTCGAATTGCGAGGGTGGGTTTACGCCGATCGATGTAACGGCCGAGGCGCGAGCCGTCATGCGTTGCGTGAAAGAACTTCGCGGTCGCTTCGGCAAAGGCGTGGTGGTTGACGTGCTGCGCGGAACGAATGTCGAGAAACTTGAGCAGCTTGGGTTAACACACGCGCAATGTTTTAACACGGTCAGCATGTCGCAAGCGCAGCTGAAGGAAGTCGTGGAATTGCTTGCGGCGGGGGAGTATCTGGAAATCACCGAAGGGCAGTATCCGCTTGTTGGATATGGACCGCGTTTCCGCGAGGCTGCCATGCCGGAATTCCGCATGAACATGAAGCAGGTGGTTCGACAGCCGGCACGTCAGTCTGGTGGAAAGCGCTTGGGCGGGCACTCGTTTGGAGGCTCTGGTACGGCAAACGGTCCCGATGCGGCGTACGATCAGGACTTGTTCGAGCGCCTGAGAAAACTGCGCAAACAGCTGGCAATCGAAGAGGGCCTTGCGCCGTATATGGTGTTCGGGGATGCCACGCTGCGCGATATGTGCGCTCGCTTGCCGCAAACCGATGACGAGTTCTTGGACGTGAGCGGCGTGGGCCTTAAAAAGCTTGAGAAGTATGGCAAGACGTTCATGGATGAGATTGCGGCATATCGCAACGAGGTGCAGTAGCGTATTGTGTGCAGTCCTTGCGTAGTGGCTGCGGCTTTCGATAAGGGTTGTCGTTGGAATTTGTGCACGTTTGTATGTAAAAGCGCTGGTCAAGTGTCGTCTTGTGACTGGCTCTTATGCAAGATGGGGTACACTAGATAACTTATGGATGAGCAACTGACAACATATCAAGACTGGGTAGCGTTTGCGCATGCCGTAGATGGGCGCTGCTCGAAAAGCATCGCCGCCACCTTCGCTGCCGGTACGTTCGAGCCGCCTGCTGTCGGGCGCGTCTACCAGCTTATCTGCGAGTACTGCGTCAGTTGCCTCGATGCGCTTGACGATGCGCTGTTTGCGCGCTTGAAATCGCTTGACGTGCAGGATGCTTACGGGGTGTTCCTTGTTTGCTCGCGTTTTTGTGATGCGTGCGACAACCTGCTGTTTTTCCGCGATGTCAACGGCATCCCCGTGGACTGGAAAAACGCGCTTGAAGAAGACATCTTGCGCAACATGTCAGGCGCCCTTGGTCATGTTCGTGCTACCGTTCCCGCTGCAGCGTCTGACGATGCAGCGTATTACCTCCACTGTTTGCAGGAAAGGCGTTGCAGGAAGAAATGAACTATCAAGAAACGAAAAAGGCTCTGCGCGACTATATCGTCGCGGGCATTCCGTTTGTGACCGTGCAATCTGTTGATCGTCATCGCCCTGAGCGCATGGTGCGCGAAATTGCGCAGGAAAACGGTTTCGACATGTTCTTGTATACCGATGCGCGTCAGGTGGTTCATCTTGGTCCCGAGACGCGCATGCCCGTGGACGTCCACTCCGATCCGCTGCCGTATCTTAACGACTTGTTCCAGAAATCCCAGAACTGCATTTTCGTGCTGGGGGACACGCATAAGATCGACGTGGACGGAGCATATACGCGAGAGCTGTTGTCGGCCGTGTATCTGGCCAAGGAGACGGGAAATACCATCGTCACCGTTGCCGCTGAACCGGTGTGGCAGCGCTTGTCGCGCTTCGGGTTGTGCCTGCACCTTGATTTGCCCGACCATCGCGAACGTCGTGCGCTTGTGGACGACTTCTGCGCGCGCCACCCCGGAAACGTGTCATGGAGCGACCACGATTGCGAACGCATGGCAACGCTCGTGCGCGGTTTGGCGGAAGCGCAGGTTGTGAACCTGCTGGAAGCGTCTTTGGTTGCCCAGGGCACGTTGGGGTCCTCGGACGTGTTCTCCGTCGCGTCGCAGAAAGAGCTGCTATTCGCAGCGGTTCCTAATGTCGACCCGGTGGCGTGCAAACCTGGGCTTGAGGTTGCGGGCTTGAACACGTTCAAGGAATGGCTCGACCGCAAGCGCGAGGTGTTCTTCGCTCCGTCCGATTTGCTTGAGCAATACGAGCTGCATACGCCGAAGGGCGTGCTGCTGGTTGGCGTTCCCGGCTGCGGCAAGTCGTTCTCCGCAAAAATGGTTGCCTCTCGCTGGGAATTGCCGTTGCTGCGTTTCGATATGGGTTCGGTTTACGCGAAATACGTTGGCGAGACGGAGCGACGCATGCAGGAGGCGCTCGACTATATCGGCAACGTGGCGCCCTGCGTGTTGTGGGTCGATGAGATCGAGAAGGCTTTGGCGTCTAGCTCGGATGAAAGCGATGTGGGAAAGCGCGTGCTTGGGCAGTTCCTGTTCTGGTTGCAGGAGTCGCCGGCAAAGGTGTTTTTGGTAGCAACCGCCAATGACGTTTCGAAGCTGCCGCCCGAGCTGTTCCGCAAAGGCCGCTTCTCCGAGGTGTTCTTCGTTGATTTGCCGAACCGTGCTGAGCGCGCCGAGGCGCTGCGGCATTACTGCAAAACGTCGCTGCACCAGGAGTTCTCGCCGCAGGATATTGAAGTGCTTGTCACGTCAACGAAGGGCTTCTCGTATTCGGACATCGAACAGTCCATCAAAGACTATGCCGAGCGCGTTGCGTTTGGGCATGCTCCGGCTCCCGATGCAAATACCTTGGCAACGCACTTCGACTCGGTGGTGTCTATTTCCGAGGCGAACGAGGGTATTGCTCAAATTCGCGCTTGGGGCAGAGAGCACGCTATTTCTGCTTCGTAGTTTGTTACTGCTTTGTTGCGTTGCGGCCTCCTGCAAGCAAATGCTGGCTTGCAGGAGGCGTTTCGAGAACTTGCGCTCGTCTTCGCGATACAGCGGTTGTAGCGGTACTGCATGCTCGTGAACGTGGTCCAGCCGTTTTGGAGCGCTACGTGTCGCAGATTGTGCAGCTGGTAGGCTTGTATACCACCAACATCCTGCTTGCGCAGAACGACCGCGATGCCGGAAGCGCCAGCGCGCTCATCAACTTCTCCGTGAACATTTTCGGTGTGGTGGGCATGGGGCTTGTGTCGCTGTTCAGCGTGCAGGACTATGCTTTCGGCCTTGGCGCATTGCTGCTTTCAAGCATGGTAATCATCGCCTTGCTGTGGGCCTATCTGCTCACCTCGAAAAAGGCCCACATCAAGGAACTGGAATCGTAGCATTGCTGCCATAGCCAGAGCAGAAACGAGGCGCTGCATCAAAAAGAGCAGCGCCTTTCTTCCGAACATGCACGTCCTCGCGCGAGCCGAATGCATGAACGCCGCAGCATCTGCACAGTTCATCCAGAATGGTGGAATCACCTGATAGCACGTATAATCGGGCAAGAGGTCGGCGCGTCCGGCGCCGCGGTTTTTGCGAAAGAGACTTGCCTTGATACTGTTTCAGTACATCAACATCACGATGGAGGTCATCTCCATCATCTTTCTAGGCGCGCTTGGCACGGTGATGCTGCTGCGCCGGCGCTCCATGGGCTTCGAGCCGTTTTTGTTCGCCATTGTGGTGGTGCATGCGGTGAACACGGCCGGCGACCTGCTGGCATGGGTGTTCGATGCAGCGGACACGTCGCTTGCGTACGCGCTCACCAGCATGGGAAACGGCATCACGTACTTTTTCGGCCCGTTCGTGTATACGGCGTTCGCGCTGTACGTGTGCGCGTGGATCACGGGGAGAAAGGAACTTGCGGCTCCGTTCGAGCGCGTTGTGGCAAGCGCCATCATCTTCATCGGAGCGCTTGACCTGGTTTGCTTGCTCATGAACTTCTCCACGGGCGTACTGTATTCCATCAACGCCTATAACGTGTTCTCGTGGGGCCCGTGGGCTAGCTTGCCCGCCGTTACCGTGCTGGCGCAGAACCTCATCGTGGCATTCGTGGCGCTGCACGAGGATGAACGCAACGTCTCGCGCGCGTTCGGCTCCTGGGTGCTGCTGCTGGGCATTCCGGTGCTGGCTGCGTCGCTTGAGCTGGCGTTTCGCGATTTGATGCTGGTGTATCCGGCGCTTTCGCTGTCGCTGCTGATGGCCTATATGGAATTTCAGCACCGCCAAGAGCAACAGCTGGTGCTGCGCAACCTTGAGCTGACGGAAAGCCAGGCGAAGGCGCTTTCCAGCCAAATCACGTCGCACTTCGTGTTCAACGCGCTGCAGTCGGTGCGCGAGCTATGCGTTGTTGACCCGCAGCGCGCGTGCAAGGCCATCGACGACTTCTCGGATTACCTGCGCGGCAACTTGCAAGTGGTCAACGCCGGCGGTACGGTCACGCTTGCCGAAGAGGTGAAGCACGTGAAGGCCTACCTGGCCGTTGAGCAGATCGACCCGTCAAGCGAGTTTTCCGTGAAGTGGGATTTGCTGGCGAAAGATTTCGACCTGCCACCGCTGTGCGTGCAGCCGCTGGTGGAAAACGCCGTGCGACATGGTATTTCCGGCATCGAAGGCGGCGTGATCAAAGTCAGCTCGTGGGAAGATTCTTCCGCGTACTATATCTGCGTGGCTGACAACGGGCGCGGGTTCGGTGATTCGCCCACCACGGGCAAGCATGTGGGCATTGCGTTGCAGAATGTGCGTTCTCGACTGGCACTTTTATGTGAAGGTACGCTTTCTGTGGTAAGTTCGCCTGAGGGCACGAAAGCGACTATAACGATTCCAAAAAGAAGGTCTTGAGATATGAACTCGCTGGTAGTCGACGATAAGCAGCTTGCGGTCAACGCGGTTGTTCGCATAGTGATCACCCTGGATCCCGAGGGAACGTGCGAAGGCGTGCGTACGGCTGATGCCGCGCTGGAGTATGTGCGCACGCATGCCGTTGACGTGGCGTTCCTTGATGTTGAAATGCCGCAGATGACGGGCCTTGAACTGGCGAAACGCATCAAGGATGTGCGCCCGAACGTCAACATCATCTTCGTGACCGCCTATGAGGAATACGCTTTCGAGGCGCACAAGCTTTATGCGAGCGGGTACCTGCTTAAGCCCGTGAAGGAAGAGGACGTGCGCGCCGCGCTTGAGAACCTGCGTCATCCGGTGCAGCTTGAGAAGACGGACAAGCTGCAGGTGCGCTGCTTCGGCAACTTCGATGTGTTCATGAACGACCAGCCGCTGCGTTTCAAGCGCACGAAAAGCAAGGAGATGCTAGCGTATTTAATCGACCGCCGTGGTTCTCGTTGCACCATCGGCGAGCTGGTCAGCGTGCTGTGGGGAGACGACGCGCACTCGCCGTCGCGCCGCACGCAGGTGCGCAACCTTATCAGCGACCTGCGCAACGCCTTGAAAGACGCAGGTGCTGAGGACGTTATCGTGCGCGGGCGCGACGAGATTGCCATCGTGCCCGAAAGCGTCGACTGCGACTATTACCGCTTCCTTGACGGCGACCCAGACGCGGTGAACCTGTATCGCGGCGAGTACATGTCGCAGTATTCGTGGGTGGAAATGACGGCCGGCAGCCTTTCGCGAGAGTAGGAGCTGCGAGCCCCGTTTCCTTCGAAGCGCTTGCGAGGCTAGGGCCTTCGAAGCCAAATGGTGTTGCGCGACTCGGAAAGCAACGTGCCTCCAACTCCTCACATCTTAAAAGCGGCCTTCTGGCTGCACGAAATGCAAAACGCCTTGGCACCACTGCGGTGTCAAGGCGTTGTTATCGTAAGGTTCCGCGCACGCCTCAAGCGACTGCGCGGCAGACGTTACGCCTGGCGATAATGCGACAGGAAGTCACCGAGCTGTCCCATGGCTTCGCTGAGCACCTCGATGCGCGGCAGGTACACCACGCGGAAGTGGTCGGGCTTATCCCAGTTGAAGCCCTTGCCGGGCACCAGCAGGATCTTCTTCTCATGCAAAAGGTCAAGCGCGAATTGCTCGTCGTTCGTGATGTTGAACTTCTTCACGTCAATCTTCGGGAAGATGTAGAACGCCGCCTTCGGCTTTACGGCGGTGATGCCGGGGATGTCGTTGAGCGCCTTGTACACGTATTCGCGCTGCTCGTACACGCGGCCGCCCGGCACCACGTAGTTGCGTACGCTTTGATGGCCCCACAGCGCCGTCTGCACGATAGACTGCGCCGGCACGTTCGAGCACAGGCGCATGTTCGACAGCATGTTCAAGCCTAGGATGAAGTCCTCGGCGCAGTGCTTGTTGCCGGAAAGCACCATCCAGCCGATGCGGTAGCCGGCAATCATGTGCGATTTCGACAGGCCGGAGAACGTGATGCAGAACAGGTCGGGCGCCATGGACGCGATGGACACGTGCTCAAGGTCATCCATGATCAAACGGTCGTAGATTTCGTCCGAGAAGATCATGAGCTGATGCTTGCGCGCCACGTCCACAATCTGCTGCAGCACCTCGCGCGGGTAGAGCGAGCCGGTGGGGTTGTTTGGGTTGATGATGACGATGGCCTTCGTGCGCGGCGTGATTTTGCGCTCGATGTCGTCGATGTCGGGGTACCATTCGGCCTGCTCATCGCACACATAGTGTACGGGCGTGCCGCCGGCAAGCGTGGCGCATGCCGTCCACAGCGGGTAATCGGGCGAGGGGATGAGAATCTCGTCGCCAGTGTCGAGCAGCGCTTGCATGCACAGGTTGATAAGCTCGCTGACGCCGTTGCCTGTGTAGATGCTGTCCATGTCCACGTTGGGAAGACCTTTGATCTGCGAGTACTGCATGATGGCCTTGCGGGCGCTGAACAGGCCCTTCGAGTCGCTGTAGCCTTCGCAATCCGGCAGCTGGTGACGCATGTCCTGCACCACCTCGTCGGGTGTGCGGAAGCCGAACGGGGCGGGGTTGCCGATGTTGAGCTTCAGGATGCGCATGCCCTGGGACTCTAGGCGCGTAGCTTCGTCAACAACGGGACCGCGGACGTCGTACAGCACGTTGTCGAGCTTGGAGGATTTCTTGAACTGACGCATGGGCTTGCTCCCTTGATTGTCGGTGGGGTTGGAGGAATCGAGCGGGTTGCTATCTTGCTGCTGGAAGGATGCGGGTTGGCTTTGGGCAGGGGAGGTGGTTGCCGAAGGCTCTGTTTGCCCCGGTTCGCCTTCAAGCCAATCGGGTTCGACGGCAAGCAAGCTTGCAAGCAGCTCAAGCACTTCGCGTCGTGGCGTCGACTTGCCCGCAACGTACTGGCTGATTTGGCTTCTTCCCAGCTTTTCGCCGCGCTGTTCGGCTGCATGGACCAAGTCGGCTTGCTTGAATCCGGCCGAGTCCATTGCGGCGGCTAATCGAGCGGCAAAGGTGTTTTGATCCATGGCTTCTTCCTTGTTCAATATTGTGCTGAATGTTCAATTCGGTGTTCAATTTTATGAGAGTGTAGCACCATCGATGTTCAATATCAGCAAAGTTTGCAGAGTTGTCAAATTGAACACGCAAATGGCAATGTTCAATCTTGTTGGTTGAGTAAGAAGCTCAACCAACAAGCGCGAGAGTCAACGGCTTGAGCATTCCGAAACTCGTAGAGTTGAGCGAGGGCTATCCAAAAGAGCGACGAAGTCGCGGCGCTCAATATAGTTGTGAACGCGATTCCGCAAAAGCATTACCCGCGCCTGAATGCGGCTTTACATTCGCTTTACACAGCGCCCGTAGACTTTTCTTCTGCATGCGAAGTGGCATGCTGCGCGCTTGCGGCGCTGAAGACGAGACGCAGGTCGCACCTTACTCTCGAAGGGAGAACACAAGCACATGGATCCGGCAACGCTGGTTATCGTTGGCCTGGTGATCGTCACCGCCTTGACGTTCGATTTCACGAACGGCTTTCACGACACCGCCAACGCCATGGCGACCTCAATCGCAACGGGCGCGCTCAAGCCCAAAACCGCCGTCATCGCCGCGGGCTCTTTGAACCTGGTCGGTGCATTCCTTTCCGTCGAGGTGGCCAAGACCATCTCCGGCGGCCTTATCAACGAGCAAGTGGTCACCATCGCCCCCGAGTTCATTTTGGCGGGCCTTATCGGCGCCATCACGTGGAACCTGCTGACGTGGCTGGTGGGGCTGCCGTCCTCGAGCAGCCATGCGCTGTTCGGTGGCCTGGTGGGCGCCGTCATCGTGGGCGCGGGCGTTGAAGGCGTGAACTTCGCCGCCGTGCTCACGAAGATTCTCATCCCGGCGCTGGTGTCGCCGGTTGTGGCTGGCCTGGCCGCGTTCTGCGCGGTGAAGCTGATTTGCGCCGTGGTGAAGCGCATGGACGCTGACCAGGTGGAATCTGGTTTCCGCCATGGTCAGACGGTCACGGCGTGCCTGGTGGCGCTGTCGCACGGCACGAACGACGCGCAGAAGACCATGGGCATCATCACGCTGACGCTTATTGCCGTGGGCCTGCAGCCTTCCGGTTCCGGCCCCGAGTTGTGGGTTGTTGCCATCTGCGGTCTGGCCATTGCCGCCGGCACGTACATGGGCGGTTGGCGCGTCATCCGTACGCTGGGCAAGGGCCTGACCGAAATCAGCACGCCGCAGGGCTTCGCCGCCGAGGCCGCGTCGGCCACCACCATCCTGGTGTCCTCGCATCTGGGCTTCGCGCTGTCCACCACGCAGGTGTGCTCCGGCTCCATCATCGGCACGGGCCTGGGCAAGAAAGGCAATCCCGTGAACTGGGGCGTTGCCGCGAAGATGCTGGTGGCATGGCTGGTCACGTTCCCGGCGGCCGGCATGGTGGGCGCGCTGGCGTGCGCACTGGCGAAGACCGGCGTGTGGGGCACCGTTGCCACCGTGGTTATTGCCGTGTGCGTGGCGCTCATCATCTTTCGTCTGTCGAAGCGCAACCCCGTGAACAGCGGCAACGTGAACGACAGCCACGAAGTGAAGCTGAATCCCTCGGTTGCGGTTTCCGCCGCTGCCACTACCGCGAACAACCAGCCCCAGGCGGCTTAAGGAGGGCCCCGAACCATGATCGCTTCCGAACTCATCAACTTCGCAACCGTATTAGCTGTGGCTGTGGGCGTGGCCTGCGCCATCAGCGTGCTGTACGCATCGGGCCTGCGCTTGTGGGCCGCTGGTGATGTGGACGCGCAAGGCACCCCGCACCTGCTGCACCGCGTGGTGTCGGTGGTGTGCTTCACCGCCTGCGTGGCCATCGTGCTGTTCGCCCTGTGGCTGATGATCCCCATGTTCCATTAAGCTTCTGACCTGGGGTTTTATAACTCCTTATCCTAACTTATCCTAAGTGGTCGCATTCTTTGCAAGGAAGTCTTCGACGAACATGTCCACTATAAGCTCGTCGTCGGGCCGGATGTAGTGCTTTCCGGACACGCCTTCGAGCTTGTGGCCCATCAGGATTTCGAGCAGCCTGCTCCTTATTCCCCACCTTCCTTCGGCGACCGTTCGCCACGTCGGCCTGAGATTCTGCATCGTCACCTGCTTTCCCTCGATGCCGAACTCAGGCCATTGCTTTCTCCACAGGTTCGATGCCATGCCGAGGCTGAACGGCATCCCGTCTCCTTTGTGCGAGATCCAATCGATTCCGTCCTCGATGCGTTCGGCCACGATTTCCCGCAGCCTTGCGCTGTATGGCGGCGGGATGACGATGATTCGGTTGCTCTGCTCGTTCTTCATGTCGCCGACCTCGCGCGGCAATCCGTTCTTCGCGGCCTGCCTGTGGATGGTCGCCACGGCGAACAGGGCGGCGTCCCTCGCTTCGAACCTCACCTCGTCGACCATGACGGCCAGCGATTCCGACGCGCGGCACGAGCCGAAGCACGCCAAGATGTAGGCAGGCTCAAGCAAGCTGCCGCGGAGGTTTTCAAGCACGCGGTCCGCTTCGTCGATGGTCAGCACGTCCTTCGTGCGCTTCCCGCCGCCTTTCGGCATGCGGTACTTCACGCGGAACTTGTTCGCCTGCGTCTCTTCCCGCAGCACCGCAACGTCCATGATCTGCTGCGCCACGGCTATGGCGATCGCGGCCGTTGACCTCGTCATGGAATCGAGCCAGTCTTGCACGTCTGACTGCCGCACCATGTCGCACGGCACGTCGGCCCACCTTTTCGCCACGTGCGTCCTCCAGGCAAGCTTGTACGAAGCCGCGGACGATTCCTTCAGCTCGCCAGCTTTCACGCGCGCGTCTATATCGTTTGCCCACCACTTGTCGTGAACCTCGCCGATGGTCAGCGTTCGGTCGGCGGTCCCTGCCTTCATCGCCTCTGCGTGCACTGCGTCCAGGGCGTTGCACGCCTCGCGGTACGTGCCGTAAAACGTGCGCGTCTTGCGCTTGCGGCCTTCGGGCGTATTCTCCATCCACCGAAGCACGTACTTCTTGCCGCGCTTGATCTCGGTGACGCTGCCCCATGCTCGGCGCTGTTTCTTTCTGGGCATGTTACAATGCACCTGCCTTCCTTGGTTGGGATGGCTGAGCCTCGCGCCAGGGTTGCCGCCCGTAAGCGCGGGGCTTCTTTTGTTTTTACCCCTGTAGACGTTTGACGGCTTTTTCGAAGTCGTTCTCGTATGTCACGTCCTGCACCTTCCTGTATTCGGCAAAGCGCTCAAGCGCGATCTTGTCCGCCGTCTTCTTGTTCCTGTTGCCAAGCCCCTGCAGCACTTCGCGTCCGTTGAAAGCCAAAAAGCCGTCAAGCAGCTGCTTGCAATCTTCCATGCTAGTCAGCTGATGACGCTCCGCTCGGTCCTCTGCCGCATCCAAAAACATAGTCACGAGCCTATTAAGCTCGCGAATCTCTTTTTCCGTCAGGTAGTTCTTGGCGATGGTCACGTCGCTGGAATGGATCGGGCCGTCCGGCGCGCCTTTCCATGTGGCAAGGCCCATGTTCGGCTGCTCTGGGTCTGAGCGTCCCTGCACGATTTCGGCAGCGGTGTGCCCGGTCACGGCGTAGTGCAGCTTGTTCTGCACTGTCGCGTAGAAGTTGCGCGCAACCTCGCTGTTGCGGTCGTAGTCGTAGGTGCATTCCTGGAAGATGTCCGTGATCTTCTGGTAAACGCGCCGCTCGCTTGCGCGGATGTCCCTGATGCGCACGAGCAGCTCGTCGAAGTAGTCCTTGCCGAAAGGCGCGCCGTTTTTCAGCATGTCGTCGTTGAGCACGAACCCCTTGACGATGTATTCCTTCAGCGTGGCCGTGGCCCACTGGCGGAAGCGCGTGGCTCGCAGCGAATTGACTCGGTAGCCGACGGCTATAACGGCGTC
The DNA here is from genome assembly GCF_977052095.1 of Senegalimassilia sp. Lineage (NCBI taxonomy): Bacteria > Bacillati > Actinomycetota > Coriobacteriia > Coriobacteriales > Coriobacteriaceae > Senegalimassilia > Senegalimassilia sp. The sequence goes on along the minus strand of NZ_CDRSTZ010000015.1, from coordinate 11,819 downwards.
GAGGTTGTAGTAGGCTGCAGGCCGCCCGCCTTTGCTGGAAGTTTTTCCGGAAAAACCTGAAAAACTGGTTACGCTGGGCTTTTGCAGCTCTCCGCTAGCGAAGATGTTCGAAAGGTGCTCCGAGATTGTCTGCACCGAAACGCCGAACAGCTCGGCCATGGCTTTCTGCGGAAGCCACAAGTCGTCGTCCTTGTACCAGACTTTGACCGGAACGTTTGCCCCCTCGCTTTGGTACAAGATTATCTCGGCATCGATTGAATCTGGCATTGCTCTCCTTTCAACCTGCTAAAACGGCTCGCGGCTCTGGAAGCAGGACGTGCTCTACGTGGACTGCGCGGTCGCCGGTGGTGCTACTTGCACATGTGCTGGAAGCTGACTCGGCCAAGCAGATACCTCGATGCGCCGGCATCGGCATCGTAAAACCCGTTCGACTTCGCGCGGCTGACCATGCCAGCAAGATCAAGTGGCGTTGGTGGAGTTGCTGATGGGGAGAACTCCCTAGAAATGATAATGGCCGAAGGATTTACACGGCCACCCTTTCGAGTGTCGATACCCTCGGCTCTGTCGCGAGTCATTGTATCACCTTCTTTCTATTGAAGCGGCAGTTGCCAAAGAAATTTCGACAACTGTTTCTTTCGATTCACTAAAACGGCTCCCTTGATTGGAAGTAGGACGTGATCGACTTGCGCGGCGTTGTCGCTGGTGGCGTTAGTCGCCGCTTAAATCGTCGAGCGACAGCTGCTCCGCCGGCTTGTAGGGGCGGTATTCGCTCACGTGCGTTATCGCGCGCGATACGGTCTCCTTGCCGTTGCTCGCCACCGATGTCGTCACCCTCACGTCCACTATCAGGCTGTCCTGCTTCGCCAGGCGAACCTCGCCGCGCGCAAGCTTTGCGCGGAACGACGCGTCCAGCAGCTGCACGCCGTGCCACTTGTCGCCGCAGCACTTGAAGCTGTAGCCGTTCTTCCCGCCATCGTATGGCCCGGACACCGGGCTGACGGGCACGCCTTGAACCTCGTCGACGGTGTCCTCGCGCTCATCGGGCGGGCCGTCGACGGCAACGGCCTCGTATTCCTCCATGTCCGAGATGTCGTTCAGGTCGAACTCGGACCCGCCGCCTGGCTCGCGCCGCTCGAACGACCCCTTTTCCTGGATGGTCACCCTGATGTTCTCGTTGATGCTGACCATCGGCCCTACGGCCACGGTCTTCATAGCCTTCGCAACCTTCGGGGATTGGATCACCTTGTGGGCTTCCTCGCCGACCGTGATGGGCTCGGTGTCGCCGTCATCGCCGTAGGTGTACGTGCCGTCGCCGTTGTCGCGGTGCTTGTCGATGCGCCCGCGCACGTGCCTGACGACGGCCGGCACGCTGGCGCCGGCGGCGGTGCCCAGGAACCCGAGCAGTCCCAGCGCGTTGCACAGCGCCGTCATCTCCTGCGACGTGAAGAACGGCACGATTTGCTGCTGGTAGGTGACGACGAACTCGGTGATGAACGACCCGTTCCTGAAAGGCTTGACGTTCACGTGCACCGTTCCGTCGGCGCCGGTCAGCCGCATGGCCTCGTTCACGGCTTCGGAGAAGGCGTACATGACGTCTGCCACCTCGTGCACCGCTATGCCGTCGATGCCGAAGTCGGCGTCCATGTGGTAGACGATCTCGTATCGTTCCATCTTTTTACCTAATCTGATCATGGTGCAACAATATATGCACCGGGCCCTTGTGGCAAACTAAAACGGCTCGCGGCTTTGAAAGCAGGACGTGCTCTACGTGGACGGCGTGGTCGCTGGCGGCGGGCGCGCCCGGCTGCGCAACGGCCATCATGCACGCCGGGCCGGTATGACTCCGCTGCTTTTACCCGTCGATGTTGCGGCCGAAACCCCTCGACTCCTTCTGAAGCCGCTTCTGGTCGCCCTCGACTTTCCTTCGCAGCTTCTTGACGTCTTCCTCGGGCGGGAGGTCTTCAGGCTTGATGCCGCGCTTCCCGAGAAGGTCGCGCACCCCCTGGTTGTTTTGAACGTGCTCCGATGTGATCGGTCCTTCGCCAAACAGATCACGTTCTTCGATGTTATGGTTCGTAAGCTCGGTCGCAAGCTGCTTTGCGGCTATCGTCACGGCTGGAAGATGGTCGGCGACCGGCGTGCTTCCCTTGATGCCGAGCCGTTTCTTCATGGCTGCGGTCGAATACCCGCCGAACAGCGCCCTGTCGCCCTTTGAGCGGACCCTTGCGATGCCCTGGCCGTCGACCCCTCGCTCGTACATGTTCGCTGAGAACACGCGCTCCGCTTCGACGAGCCCGTCTCTCGCCGCGATGCGCGAGATGGCGACCATGCGCTCTTCTATAAGCTCTTGCTTGCGAGTTTGAAGGGCGAAATAGCTTTGCGCGAACGCTATCTCTTCTTTGCGCGGGTCGCCGTTCATGGCGATGAGGTAGCAGGCGTAGCGCGTAAGCATGTAGTCCTTAACCTCGCGTTTGCTCCCGCTGCCTAGGCTGACCATTTTGCCAACCTCGGCAAAATGGTGCTCATCAGGTGTTTTAGACGCTTCGGCTGATGCCATGGCCCTGCTAACCGCATCTTCGAACCGTCTCCACTGGGTGTACCCGAACACGGGCATGATTTCCCTGGCGTACCAGAACTCGACGTCCGTTTCATCGTCGCGGTGCGCCAGGTCGTCTAGCGTCAGCCTTCTCTTTTCGATTTCCTTGCTATCCATCTAGGCTCCTTTCTAAAACGCGGCCCTGCTCTGGAAGTAGGCTACGTGCTCCACGTGGACGGCGTGGTCGCTGGTGGCGTTGATGTAGATGTTCTCGTGGTCGGGGTTGTGGCTTTCGGGGGACAGTATCAGGTCGCCGTTGATGACGGTCATGCGGCGCATGATGGAGTCGGCGCGGTCGATGGTGGCCACCACCACGTCGCCCGAGCGCGCGGCCACGCCCGGCTGCACCACGGCCACCATGCCCGGCGGGCTGGTAGAATGTAGCCGTTTGGTTATACGATCAGTGCCTATCGAGGTGATCATGCAAACTCCCATCTACGATGCCTTCACCGGCGAACCCGTCCTGCTTGGCGAGACGCTTCGCTCCATCGAGCGCGGCGACCTTGTGCGCGTGGTCGAGCTTGGCCGGGACTGGCTTGGCGTGCCGACCATCAGGCTTGAAACCATCGACCAGACTCCGTGCGTCGGCCCCTTCATGGGCCAGCTGGTCGAATCGTTCGGCCACCGCTACGGCTTGGCCATGTACACTCACGCCTAGAACAGCCCTGCCAGGCTTCCTGCAGCCTCGACGATTGCCGGAACCAGCCCTGCTGCCCCCTTGGCGACTTCAAGGGCTTTGGCCAGCTTGTCGGCGAAGCCTTGCTCGTCCTTCTCTTCGGCGGCGTCCCGCATGCGCGAAACCGCCAACTCAAGCGCGTCTTTGTCTTCCTGGGAAAGCGCTGACCCTTGCACGGCTTTCACGGCCATCCTGACGGTGGCACTTGCCGTTGCGGTTGCGGTGCTCGTCGCGCTGGCGGTGACGTTCGTGCCGGGCGATTGCCGCGTCAACGTTCCGAAGTTCGCCCTCAGCCATCCTCTTGCCGCCTTGACGCCGTTTCTTGACCTGTCGGACAGAATCCAGGCGGCGTTTGTGCATCGCATCTGGAAGGCAAAGCCCCTCATCTCGTCCATCAGGTCGTCGATGCGCTGCTGCTCTTTGTTCCCGCATTTGCCGGAAAGGATGTACGAGCACTCGTCGATGAGGTTGTCGATGTGGTACTCGGCTGGGCTCGTGTCTCTTATCATTAAAACGGCTCCCTTGATTGGAAGTAGGCTACGTGCTCTACGTGGACCTGGCGGTCGTCCTGGGCCGCTATGTACATGTTCTCGTGGGTGTCGTCGTGCGACTCGGGCGATAGGATGAGGTCGCCGTTGATCACGGTCATGCGGCGCATGATGGAGTCGGCGCCGTCGATGGTGGCCACCACCACGTCGCCCGAGCGCGCGGCCACGCCCGGCTGCACCACGGCCACCATGCCCGGCGGGCACACCCTATCCATGCAGTCGCCGTCCTCCTCCAGGCCGTAGCTTGCCGGGTCGGCGATTGCGCGCGTATGCCGTTAAAACGCGTCGAACAACTCAGATTCGGAAATAATCTGCACGGGCAAACCTTTTGCCTGCCAGTCGAGGGCTTTTTTCACTTTTGAGCCATAATTGTCCATGGCCCAGTTCTCGTTACCCATTTCGCCTACGACGACATAGTTGCATTTCTTCGTTACGCTCTTGAGTATTGTTCCGCCTTTTTCTTCAATCGCTTGCTCGATGCTGCTCTTCGTTCCGTGCTCGAAGTTGCCACTTAAAATGAAGTTATTGCCCTGAAATACAACACTTTCGTTGCTCGCTGAGCAAGATGTCGGGTCAACGAATCCCTTTAACGATTGAAGGATTTCATCAGATTCTTGCTTATCAACTTGGCCATCGACCACTGCGTTTTCAATGATGGATAAAATTGGTTTGATGGACGTATCTTCTGCTACATCTGGCAATACGTTGCAAAGTTCTAGGATTCTTTGAGCCTCGTCTATCGAGACCACGCCGTCCTTGATGACGCTTTCCGCGAGTGCCTTCATAGCACGCAGGTCGAGGGTTTCTTTTGAATATGCAATCCCAGTCCCAGTTGATTGGCGCTTAACGCAACTGCGATTTTCATATGGTTCAAATAGAGGTAGTTTCTTTGATTCCTTGACCATCGCCCAAAAAATGTTTTTACAAGAATTCGCGTCGCTCATAGCCTCGTGATGGTGTCCCGATTCAATGCTGAAATATTCGCAAACTGATGGCAATTTATAGCTTTTGAGTCCCGGGTGAAGAGATCGCATCATATTCATCGTGCAGGCGTAGCGGAAGCTGGGAACTCTAAACCCGTAGTTGGCGAGGCATTTTTGGAGTACGGACAAGTCGAACGTTGCATTATGCGCGACGATGTTGGACGAAGCAATTATCGATGATAGAGAGGATTCCCAAATATCCGCGAAAGAAGGAGCTGCTTTAACATCAATCGGCGCGATTCCATGTACACGGATGCAGATATCGTCGAAAGATGTTTCAGGATTTACTAGCTCGGAGAAACTGCTCACTATATCGCCGCGCATATTCGTCCGAACGACAGCGATTGAGCAAATGCTGTCATGGTGCCGATTCGGCGTCTCAACATCAATGAAAGCTATGGTGCCGCGTTCTTCGCTGTTCATGCTGCTCTCCTTCGTTGTTTCATCTGCATTTTTGTTCTTAAAACTCCCAGTCAGCAGGGAGGACGTAGTAGACCACGCGCCCAATAACGGTTACGGACATAGTGTCTGGGTCGTTAAAATTAAAGACTTTAGGCTCGTAAGTGGGATCGTCTGAATCTGGTTCAAGGACGAATCCGTTGTTTAGCTTTCTGACTCTTTTAATTGTTGCATTAAACCCGTTTATGCATACGGCGTAAGGCATACCGTCTCGTTCGACGGTGTTGCATGGATCCACTAAGGCATAACATCCATTGGGAAGGGATTTGTTCATAGACTCTCCCTCGACCTTGAGAAGGAACGCCTTTGGATAGCGGGTATGCACTTCGTTAGGAATCGGCTTTGTATCTTCGACTTCTACCATTTCGATGGGAATTCCTGCGGCAATTGACCCGTATAAAGGGACTTCTGTCATTGCGGAATTTGGCGTGCTTGCCTTTAGCTTCAAGCACTTGTAATCATCGCCAAGTTTTGCTGTCTCCCAATCAATGTTAAGCGCACGGTAAATTCTGTCTGATAGTTCCGTCCTCGTATTCGCTATTCCCCGATCGAGCGAACTGTATATGGAGCTGGCGGGTAAGTTAATGGCTTTAGCAAATTTCGGCACGCTTCCGTATTCATCTTTGATTAATCGCCGTATGGCCTCTTCAATCGTTTCCATTGCATACCTCCGAAATCTCGTAATGCGAATATAAAGAAAACTCGATAGTTCGTAAATATGTGGTTGATAAATTACGAAACCTCGTATATAGTTCGAAACAACAGCTACGATATTTCGTAACGTCAGGAGGTGAAAGTGAGTTACCAAAACATGAAAGCCGAGCTGAAAAGAGTTGGAGCCAGCTACGAAGACGTTAGCGCGTTGCTAGGCATGTCGATGAACAACTTCAGCTTAAAGATTAATGGGCGCATTCCCATGACGGTTGAAGAGGCTAAAGCGATTCAGGCGACATTCTGCCGAGATGCGACATTGGACTATCTGCTAGCTAACGGTCTTGATTGATCCGCGGTAGTTCAACATCTGGCGCGAAGCTGGGGACGGGAATCAGGACACTTGCACACGGTGAATGCGGTTTTACGTGATGACTCCTTTTTCTTTTTCTCGTTTGAGCACTTGCTTTTCTGTACCTACCCAGAGATTCGCGCAGCACATTGCCCGCCCCCAGCCCCGCGCCAGATGACCATCCCAACCAAAGGAAGACCACCCCAACCAAGGAAGGAGACAAGATGCAGGAGATCGCGCTTGAGTGCGGCATACCGAGAAGCGAGGTCTTAGAGAGGGAGGGCCGCAAGGCAGACGTTCTCGACGCCCTTGCCGAGTTCGTGGTGCGCACGGCTAAAGGCGAGGACCCGCGGCCGGAAGCGGTTGCAGTGCTTCCGGCCGCGGCAGAGCTGGTGCTCGACTACGCCTAGCCGAGCTTGTCCAGCTCGACGAGCTTCGAGTACACGGCGCCGATGAAATCGGCCACGTCTCCGGGGTTGTTGATGACGTGCGGGGCCTTGTCGCCGGCATTCGCGACCGCGGCCTTCGTGATTTCGACGGTGCACTCGATGATCTTGTCGTTGGTCATGCGCTCACCTCCTTTCGGGGAGAAGCGTAGCACGAAGGTTTTCGATCAACAGGAAGGAGACAAGATGCAGGAAGTTCACGCCGTGGCCACCTACGGCGACATGCTGCGCCTGCTGGCCCAGCGCCTTGAGACGGTGCTCGATGCGAAGGATGCGTTCCTGTCCGCGCCTGACGGCTCGACACAAGAATACCGCGCCTTGATTTCGCACGTGATGGCCATCGACAGGTGTCGCGTCGTTGCCGACGCGATCAGCTGGCTGTACGGCGTAGGCGAGGACGAAGTGATGGCCGATGCGATGGAGATGCTTGGGAAGGAGTAGGGGCGTTTCCAGCACGAAAGGTTAAGGACTTTGAGAACCGAACAGGGCACGAAAAGCGATGCGGGCGATGACCGGGTCGCGACGGACTTTGCTCGCGCTAGTGGCTGCCAACCACGAAAGCGTGCCCTGTACGGTTCTCAAAGCGAGGCGAAAGGAGATTGAGATGCAAGCGACGAACGACATAGTGGCTGCCGCCGAGCAGCTGCTGGCGGCGGTGGACGCCGCGCGGGCCGCGCAGGCGGCGGGCGAGCCGGAACGGCCGTTCGGGCTGCGCAGCATGGCGGTGGCGGCGGGGCTGCCCGACAAGCCGCTGTACACGCTGGCCGAGGTTGCGAAGGCCACGGGGATAGCGCGCAGCACGCTGGACGACGAGCGGCGCGCCGGCAGGCTGAGGGCGTTCCTGCCGCCGGGCAAGCAGCGCGGGGCGCTCGTTAGGTGCGAGTGGTTCGACGAGTGGTTCGAGCAGGGTTCGAGCAAGGTTCGAGTAGGAGGCGAGCGATGACGCAGGGCAAAAAGATGCCCGCCGGTGTTGGTAGCAGGGGCGGGCTTGTGCGCGAGATTTTGCACCACGAGATTGTAACACAGCTGGGGACGTTCCGGCCGGTCGACGTGCTGCTGCTGGGAGCGGCGGCGCTGACGGCGTACGCGGTGTGCTCCGGAGTGCTGCAAGTTGGATACATGATTGCGAAAGGAATGCTGTTTTGAGCATAAACAGGGTGACGATCAGCGGCAACCTGACGCGCGCGGCGGAGCTGCGCTTCACGCAGTCGGGCATGGCCATACTGGGGTTCGGCGTGGCGGTGAACGACCGCCGCAAGAACGCCCAGACCGGCGAATGGGAGGACTGCCCCAACTTCGTGGACTGCGCCATGTTCGGCACGCGCGCCGAGAAGCTGCAGCCGTTCCTGACGAAGGGCACGAAGGTGGCCGCGGAGGGCAAGCTGCGCTACAGCAGCTGGGAGCGCGAAGGCCGGCGGAAAAGCAAGCTCGAGGTGATCGTGGACGAGCTGGAGTTCATGTCCAGCCGCGAGCGCGCCGAGCAGCCGCAGCCCGAGCCGGCCCAGTGGCCGGCCGAGATGCCCGACGTGGACGCGCAGTACGCGGCCATACCGGCGCAGCTGCCGGCCGCGTACGACGAGGACGTACCGTTTTAAGGAAGGCACATGAGCGACGAGAAGCTGCAGCGCGCACGCGATGCGTGCGGCCAGGCGCTGCGCCAGATGTGGGAGCGCGACGCGCGGAAGGCGCCGCCCGAGAAGCGCGAGCGCTACGTGCTGTCGTTCGAGTGCGCGCCGAGCGTGTTCGCCCGCATCCTGCAGTTCGTGCGAGAGCAGCCCACGGCGCGCCGCAGCTTCCGCCGCTACGAGATAGGGAGCAATGACGATGGCTGAGCGAAGGTTCCAGTTCTGGGAGAACTTCTACCGCCCGCTCACGCGGATCCGCGACCGCGCCGCGCGGGCGGAGCTTGCGCTGAAGCTGCTCGAGGCGGCCTTCGAGGACGAGCCTCCGGTGTTCGACGACATGGAGGGCCTGGTGGCCGACGCGGTGGTTCCGCTGATCTTGAAGGACGTGGGCGGCAAGCGGCCGGGCCGGCCGAAGAAAGGCGATTCGCGGCCCGTGGGCATTCCGGGCGGCGAGGGCGAAACGTTTCCGGAAACTATTTCGGAAACTATTTCGAAAACGGTTTCGGAAGGCCCTTATAAAGCGAAGCGAAGCGAAGCTGAAGGTTTTTCTTCTGAAAAGAAAAACCTTTCAGCAAGTCCTGCGCACGGCGCAGGCGCGACGGGTGCCGCGCCGCGCGCAGGGAAAGGCGTCCGGCTCGGGGCCGGATGGGAGAAGACGGGGTGCCGCTGCCGGAAATGCCGGCGGCACCTGGCGAAGGCGCCGAACGGCACCATGGCGTGCCCCTCGTGCGAACCCGAGCTGACGGGCATGCCCGCGCCGGGTCTTGCGGCCGAAGGGGACGCGGCGTGATCGCCGGGCGGCGCGGCGCGATGGCGCGGGCGTGGGCCGAGTTCGAGGGCGACCACGCGCTCGCCAGGCTGCAGGCCAGCGCCGAGCGCGACGTGGCCGTGGTGCACCTGCCCGAGGTGATGGGCGGGCGCTGCGGCGACCGCCTGGTGTGCCTGCCGCGCATGGGGTCTGCCGCTCCGAGCGGGCGCGTGAGGGTTTTGAGATGACGTTGCGGGCCGATGCCCGGGGAAAGGACTATCGCATGGTTGAGGAAACGAAGCAGCCGGCAAGCAACGCCGCGTGGCGCGCCGATATGGCGCGCCACCTGCGGCGCGGGGCGGGGGACGGGCCCGGCAGCCTGGCGTTCGTCAACGCCGAGGAGTCGGCGATGCTGGCCGACGTGCTGGAGCAGGGCTGCCCGGGCGAGGGGTTCATGGCCCTGCCCGTGGCCGCCGACGGCGAGCCGGTAAGGCCGGGGCAGGTCGTGTGGCTGCTCGACGAGGGCGACCGGCGCGGCGTCGTCGGCGTGCGCGGCAAGTCGGTCATCGTGCCGAGCTTCGACGGCGGCGCGTGGGGTTACCGCATCGTGGCGGCCGGCAGCGTATCGCACGAGCGGCCCGAAAGCTGGGGGCGCATCGCCGCCGAGCTGCGCGGCGGGCCGGGGCCGTTCTTCCTTGGCGTGCCTTGCAGCGGGTTGTGCTCGGGCTGCACGGGACCTGGCGTGAGCGAGCCCGACTGCTGGCAGATCATGGCCACGAAGCTGGCGGACCGCATCGAGGCGCTGGCAGGTGATGGGCGATGAGCGGGCTGGCGTCTGAGTTCGGGCGCAACCGGCGCGCCGTGGTGCGCGACGACGGCCGCGAGTTCGAGAGCCTTGCCGCGGCGGCCATCGCCACGTTCGGCAGCCTGTCGAACCCGCACAGGATCAGCCGGGCGTGCAAGACCGGCAAGCCCGTCGGCGGCCACACGTTCAGGTTTCGGGAAGGCGGTGCGCGATGAGCGCGCGCGAGATCGAGGACGGGCTGCGGCTCATCGAGTCGGGCGCGCGCTGCTCGCTCGCCGACTTCTTGCTCGGCGGCGATCTCGACCTGCTGGCGCGCCGGATGGAGCAGCTTGCGCGCCATGCCGAGAACCTGAGCCTGCAGGCAAAGGCGGAAGGGGCGGCCCGTGGACGCTAGAGCTGTATTGGCCGTGGCCGATGCGATCGAGCGCGCCGAGCAGGCGGCGCTGGAAGACTTCGTGCCGAAGGACGGCGCCGACGCCATAGGCGCGGCGTACGCGGCCGGCGCGTACGAGGCCATCGACCACGGATGGGCCGACGCGCTGCGCGCCGCCTGCGCACAGCCGGCCGGGCGGGAAGCGGTTTCGCATTCGCTGGACATGGCGGCGTTCTCCATGGCCGCCGTGAGCGTGGCGGTGAGCGACATGCTGAGCGACCTGGCGCATGCCGTGAAGCACGGCGGCCTGGAGGGCTTCAAGGAGAGGTGGCTGAAGGAATGACGCACAAGAGCGATTTCGCGTACGGCGCGCGCCCGCTGCCCGAGCCGCACAGCGGGGCGCGCTCGGGCGAGGTGCGCGTGCGGTACTTCGACCCGGTGACGGGCAGGCCGTGCGAGCGCAGGCCAGCCACGCGCACCGCGCAGCTGAGGGCGGCGGGCGGGCGGGCGCCGCGCACCGGCGGCGGCTGGAACTTCAAGCAGCGCAAGGGCGGCTGGACGCCCTGCGAGGTGGACGGCGTGGCGTACGAGTCCATAGCGGCCGCGTCGCGGGCCACCGGCATCCGCTACACCGCGCTGCAGAGCACATGCCGCGACGGCGCGGCCACCGCGGCCGGCCACCCCGTGAGCTTCGCCAGGCGGGAGCGCCCGTGAAGGCGGAGGTCAAGCAGGACGCCCGCGGGACGTGGTACGCGCGGCCGTACCTGGGCAAGCTGGCCAGCGGGCGCGTGGCCAAGCCGTACAAGAGCTTCCCCGGGGCGTCCACGCGCGAGCAGGCGCAGGCCATGGCCGACGCGTGGGCGGCGCAGATCACCGCCGGCGGCATGGTGACGAGCATGCTCCTGGGCGACCTGCTGGACGAGTACAACGCGGCCATGGAGGCCATGGGCGCCAGCCCCCACACCGTGCGCAGCTACCGGCTGTACGCCCACCGCTACCTGGCGCCGCTTTCGGCGCGCCGCGCCGACGGCCTGACGGCCATGGACTTCGACCAGCTGCAGGCGCGGCTGCTGGATCGCGGCGGCGCGGGCGGGGCGGGGCTTTCGCCCACAACCGTGCGATGCGTGCACCAGTACCTTCGCGGGGCGTACTCGTGGATGTGCCGCAAGGGCATCCTGGAGCGCAACCCCGTGCTGGCGGCCGACAAGCCGGCGCCCGCGCGGCCCGACGCGGTGGCGCTGGGCGAGGCCGACCTGCGGACGCTCACCGACTGGATGGCCGAGCGCATGAGCGGGGACGCCGCGCCGTGGGAGTACCGCCGCGCGTGGTCGTTCTGGACGGCGCTGGCGTTCGGGCTGCGCGTCGGCGAGGTGTGCGCGCTGCGCCCGCGCGACATCGAGCGGCGCCGGCAGGCCGTGCTGGTTGGCGGCACCGTGGTGTCCGTGCCGGGCAGGCGACCCTGGCGCAAGGAGAAGCCCAAGACGTCGAGCAGCCGCCGGTCGGTGGCGGCCACGGCGTCGCAGGTGGCGGTGATGGCCGCCTACGAGGAATTCCGCG
>NZ_CDRSTZ010000014.1:0-41463 GCF_977052095.1 Senegalimassilia sp. | reverse complement strand
ATTTCTGCAGGACGTCCGTCACGCCGAGCATGTTCGCGGTGCTATCGACCTTCGCGCGGACGGCATCGGCCTTCTCGCCCTTGATGGTAAGGGCCAGGGCGATGTTCTCGAAACCGGTCAGGGTGTCCAGCAGGTTGGCGTCCTGGAAGATGAAGCCCAGGTCGTCGCGACGGAACTTTGAGAGCTGGCGGCTGCGCAGCTGCGTGATGTCAAGCCCGTTCAGGATGATGTTCCCGCTGGTCACGGTGTCGATGGTGGAGATGCAGTTCAAAAGCGTGCTCTTGCCCGAGCCCGACGGGCCCATCACGCCGACGAACTCGCCTTGCGCGATGTCGAACGACACGTCATCGAGCGCGCGGGTGACGGCCTCGCGCGAGCCGTATACCTTGCGGACGTCGCGCACGGATAGCAGGACGTTGCGGTTGTCGGACGCGCCCGCGTTCGCGATGCCTGCCGGAGGGGTTGCGGTAACCACGGTCATGGAGGATTCCTTTCTCTTCGATTCGGTATATCCCCATGATGCGGTGCTCGCGAAAACGGAGCCATCGAAGGGCCTTACCGCAAACTTACGATTCTGTAAGGTTAGCCGCCGTCGGCGCCTGTGGGCTGCGAAGCCGGCGGGAAGCGCAGGGACGCCATGGCCTGCGCTTCCCGGGCGCCTCGCGTCGCGCTGAGGGCGTCCGGGTTCGCCATGGCCCGCACCGAGCGGCTGCTAAATCCCAGCCAAATCCATGCGCGTGCGGTCGAGGGGGAAGGTCAGCGCGACGGTGGTGCCCGTTCCCTCTTCCGAGGAAATGCGCAGGCCGAGGCCCATTCTTTCGCAGGCCACGGCGGCTAGGTGCAGCCCCATGCCCGTTGCCTTGTGATGCGTGCGGCCCCGGCTTCCCGTGAAGCCTCGGTCGAACACGCGCGGCACATCGGCGGCGGGGATGCCGTCGCCGTCGTCGCAAATCGCTAGCTCGATGCAGCCGTCTTTCGTGCCCGCGTTCTTCACCGTGCCCTCGAAGCGGATGGTCTTCGCGCCGTACTTCGCCGAGTTCTCCAGGACCTGGCCGATGATGAAGTCGGTCCATTTCGCGTCGGCGAGTACTTCGAGCGCCTCGTCGATGCCGAACTCGAGCGAGACCCCTGTGCCGATGAGCGTGCGGGACCGTTGGCGGCATGCTTTGCGCGCGAGGGCCGCAAGGTTGAGCTTCTCGATGGAGAAGTCCTCGCTTAAGGTAGCCGAGCGTGCGTAGTAAAGCACCTGCTCAACGCGTGATTCGATGCGGTCGAGATCGCCGCGGACCTTGCCGATCTCGGGCCCGTGAAGGCTTGCCAACGCTAGCTGCGCCGACGCGATGGGCGTTTTGGCTTCGTGGACCCAGAGCTCGATGTAGTCGCGGTACTCCTTCATGTCGCGAGATCGTGCGGCTAGCTCGTCGGAGGCGGCTTTGCCCTGCACGGCGAGCGCGCGGTAGGCGACGAAGCCTTCCAAGGTGCGCGGCTCGTCCAGGATCGACGAAAGGTAGCGCGCGTTTTCGGGCGAGTCGCAGAACAGGTCCAGCTGCTGGTAGAACTCGCGATCGCGCAAAAAGCCCGCGGCAAGCGCAACGCAGGCGAACAGGGCTTCGCAGAGGGAAACGAGCGCGATCGCCGAAGCGTTCGAGCCGGTGACGGCCATGACACCCGCAACGACGGCTATCAAGGCGACCGCTCCGAGCGCGAACCCGGCGTGCGAGCGGAGGTGCGCGCCGAAGGAGTAGGCGCGCTCCGGGCCGTTGACCTGGCTGTCGGCGGCGGGCGGCGTGGGCACGGGCGAAGTGGGCGCGGGACCGTGCGGCAAGTCGGCCGGCGAGCCGGGCGCAGCAGCCGGCGAGCCCGGCGCCGGGCAGGCGGGTGGGTTGGGCACCTGCGTGGCCGCAGCGTTTCCCCGAATCGATGCGCTCATCGGACCACGTAGCCTAGGCCGCGGCGGGTGGTGATGAAATCCTCGGGCACGCCAGCGGATCGCAAGCTGCGGCGCAGGCGGTTCACGTTCACCGTGAGCGTGTTGTCGTCGACGAACGCATCGGTTTGCCACAGCTCGTCCATCAGCTCGCTGCGCGAGATGATGGAGCCCGCGCTCTCCATGAGGATGCGCAAGATCAACAGCTCGTTGCGCGACAGCTCCACGCTTTCGCCGCGATACGAGACCTCGGCCCGCACGGGGTCGAGCGAGACGCCGTCGTGCTCAAGCAGCCCGCGCGCCGGGTCGGCAGATCCGCTGCGCGTAAGCGCGCGGTCGATGCGGGCGAGCAGCGCGGCGGGGCGATAGGGCTTGACCACGTAGTCGTCCGCGCCGACGTTCATGCTCATGACCTCGTCGAACTCGCTATCGGAGGAGGTCAGGACGATGATGGGGACGTTGCTTCCCTGGCGGATGGAGCGGCAGACCTCGTGGCCGTACGCGCCGGGGAGCGAAAGATCGAGCAGGATGCAATCAGGACATGCCGCCAAAGCCTCGGCCGCGGCGTTCGCAAACGACCCGCAGCAAAGGCATTCGTGCCCCTTAAGTTTGAGCATGCGCACAAGATTTTCCCGCAAGGAGGCATCGTCCTCGACAATGAACAACCGCGCCATCGGTCCCCTTCCATATCGAACGGATGAGTTGATGATAGCGCAACGCCGCGGGTTGCCGGCGCTTCGTCATAAGCCTGACGCTTTGGGGACGTAGCGTTATCTGTCAGCGACGCGATTACCTTATCGGGTGCCGTTTCCCCGTTCGCTCGCGGCATTGACCGCAACGTGGCAGAGAATCGCCTGCGCGCGCTACAGGAGCCGGTACGTGCGGCCTTCGTAGTCGATGACGCCTTCCCTGCGCAGCTTCGACAGCTCGTTCGACAGCGCACTGCGGTCGACGCTGAGGTAGCTTGCCAGCTTGGTTTGGCTGTAGGGGATGGCGAAGGCGCGGGTGCCGGCCTTTTTCTGCTGTTGCGAGAGGAAGGCGAGGATCTTGCCCCGGATGGTTTTGGGGGTCATGGCGATGGCGCGGCGGTTCATGTCAAGGTTGCTTAGCGCCAAGGCGCGCATGAGGTTCGAGGAGATGTGCGCGTGGCAGCCGCACTGCTTGGGACAAGGGTGGATGATCCGTTCTGCTTTGAGCAGCACCACCTCGCAGGCCGAATCAGCCAGCACATCGATGTCAAGTGGCTCCATGCTGCAGGCGTATCCGTGGGCGAAAAGCGATCCAGGCCCCAGCATATCCAGGATCGTCGTCTCGCCCCAGGCGTCCGAGACCTCGATTCGCACGCGCCCGGACAGGACGACGCCGAGGTATTCGGTGGGCTGGCCGGCGCGCATGATCCGCTCCTCCCGGCTGAAAGCCCTTCTTGTCGCCCCAAGGCAAGGCAGCATCAGGTCCGCTTCGGCCTGGGTTATGCCGGCGAAAAGCATTGAAGAAGAAATGAGGATATCGTTCATTGGCTTCACCTGTAGGTTCTACAACAGAAATATATGAGATACCACAGTATAGTGCAGCCACACCGAAAAGGCACCCTATGATTGAGGAGCGCGAAAATGACTGACGGGAACATGTTCTGCTTCCAATGCGAGCAAACGGCGGGATGCACTGCCTGCACCGGAGCCGCCGGCGTATGCGGCAAGACCGCCGATGTGGCTCGATTGCAAGACGAGCTGACCGGGGCATTGGTCGCCCTGGCCCGATCGGAGAACGGCGGAAAGGGGGATTCCGAGTCCGACGGGCTTATGCTGGAGGGCATGTTCGCCTGCGTGAGCAATGTCAGCTTCGACCCCGAGGCCATCGCCGCCCTTGAGCGCCGCGTTCGCGCTAAGGCTATCGCCCTGGGCGAATTCGACCTGTACGACATGGGCTTGCTGTGGGACGCGCAGGAGGATATCCGCAGCCTGAAGAGCTTGCTGCTCTTCGGCATGCGCGGCGTGGCGGCGTATGCCTATCATGCGCAGATGCTGGGGAAGTCGGACCCTGCTGTGACGGCGTTCCTGTATGAGGGTATGCGGGCCGTCGGCTCCGACCTGGGCATGGACGAGCTGCTGCCTTTGGTTCTCAAATGCGGCGAGGTCAACTTGGCCGCCATGGCCGCTTTGGAGGACGCGAACATCTCCGCCTACGGCAAACCCGAGCCGGCGACGATTGAGCTCAAGGTCGAGGCGGGCCCTTTCATCGTGGTCACCGGCCATGATCTGCACGACCTCAAGCAGCTTTTGGAGCAGACCGAAGGCCGCGGCGTGAACGTGTACACCCACGGCGAGATGCTGCCTGCAAACGCCTATCCCGAGCTGCGCAAGTATCCGCACCTGAAAGGCAACTACGGCACCGCATGGCAGAACCAGCGCAAGGAGTTCAAGGACCTTCCCGCGCCGATCTTGTGGACTACCAATTGTTTGTTGAAGCCGGACGAGTCGTATGCCGACCGCGTGTTCACCACCGGCCCTGTGAGCTTCCCGGGCGCGCATGTCGTCGAGGCGGGCGAAGACGGCGCCAAGGACTTCTCGGCGCTTATCGATAAGGCGTTGGAGCTGGGCGGCTGGGCCGCCGATCGAACCTTTGCCGGCATCAACGGCGGCACCAGCGTCACCACCGGATTCGGCTACGACACCGTGATGAGCGTCGTCCCCGCTGTCATCGATGCGGTCAAGTCCGGTGACATCAAGCGCTTCATCCTGCTTGCGGGCTGCGACGGCATGCGCAAGGAGCGCAGCTACTACACCGACTTCGCCAAGCTCGCCCCCTCCGACTCCGTCATCTTGACCCTTGCCTGCGGCAAGTATCGCTTCAACGATCTGGACCTGGGCAGCATCGCCGGCATTCCGCGCCTGCTGGACGTCGGCCAGTGCAACGACGCCTACGGCGCGATCAAGATTGCTCTCGCGCTTGCGGATGCCTTCGGCTGCGGCGTGAACGATCTGCCGCTTTCCATGGTGCTCTCGTGGTACGAGCAGAAGGCGGTGTGCATCCTGCTCACGCTGCTGCACCTGGGCATCAAGGGCATCTACTTGGGCCCCACGCTTCCGGCGTTCGTGAGCCCCGGCGTGCTGCAGGTGCTGGTGGACAACTACGGCATTCGCCCCATATCCACTCCCGAGGCCGACTTTGCCCAGATCATGGGCTAGCCGATCGACCATTCCCCTTAGGCGGGATTCGTCCGTTGGCGGGGCCGCAACCTGCGTTGCGGCCTCCTCCTTTCGGAGAGATCGTCCGCGTTTCTTTCCGTGTCGGTCGGCATTGCTGTCGCGGTTGCGCTTGCCTTGAAAGAACGGAGCCTTCGTTATTCGCCTGGTCGCGTGAGGCGAGAATCGGCCTTCATCTCTTCATCTGTCGTCTAAGCATGCTGCCTTCTTGCCGTTTCCTCGTTTGCTCGCGGCATTGGCCGGAACGTGGTCGGGCGCATCGGCGAGTTAGCCTATGGTTATGCGCATAAGAGGCTTGCGAAAGCAACGACGGCGTGAAAGGGATCCTCATGGGAATGAATATCGTATGTCTGGACCTGGAAGGCGTGCCTGTACGCAAAGTTTCTTTCGATTCATCGAAAGAAACTGGTTCCAGAAGCCAAAACGTTCGATTCATCGAAAGAAATTAAAGACACTTTGGAACATTCGTCTGCCCTATTTTCATTGGAGTGGGTGGAATCGACGGCTAGAGATGCGGGTGCTGTTCCCGGCCAAGCAACTTCTCGAACTGCCCGATGGCCCAAAGGGGCACGTTCGTGAGCCGCCCGTCGTTTCGGTAAGGCGAGAGCGATGTTCGCAGCGCCTTGTCGAGTCCGAACTTGTCGCAGACAACTCGAAGGCTTTTCGAGCGGAGGTTTTCGCCGGCTTTAACCTCTATGGGAATTGGCTTGCCGTCAAACGCAATGCAGAAGTCGGTTTCGGCAGCGCCCGTGTCAGACGACCAGTACGCCGGCTGATATCGCTTGCGGCGCAGCTCCTGCGCGACGTATTGTTCCGTCAGCGCGCCCTTGAACTCGGTGAACAGGCGAGAGCCGTCAAGCACGGCGGCAGGATCAAGGTCGGCAAGCGCGCCGAGCAGCCCGACGTCCGTGCAGAATAGCTTGAAGGCGGACAGGTCTTTGTAGCTTGCGAGGGGCAGTCGAAGCGCCGACACGCGAGGGACTTTCGCGATTGCGCCGTAATCCGATAGCCACTGCAAGCTTTCTTCGAAATCGCGTGCGCGCGCGCCAGGCCGGACGGCCCCGTACATAAACTTTTTATTTTCGCGGGCAAGCTGGCCGGGGAGGGATTTCCAAACAAGCCGCATGCGCTCGAGAATGCGGCCAGGGGCATGTTTGCTGAAGTCGGCATCGTAGCTGTCGAGAATCTGCTGTTGAAGCCTTCGCGTTTCGGTAAAGCTGGCACCTTGCTGGTGTGCGCTAACGATTTCGGGCATGCCCCCCGTGATGAAATATTCCTTCAGGTGGCGCTCAAGCGTGTCGGAAAGGGCTGCGAGGTCATCCATCTGGGCGTTTTCAAGCGCGTCGGCCAACGGGTCGCCCGCTAAAGCGCGAAGATATTCCGAAAAGCAAAGCGGATACAGCGTGAGCTGATCAACCTTGCCAACGGGGAAGGACTCCCCTTCGCGCCTGATCGACATGCCCATATAGGAGCCGGCGGCGACGATATGATATTGTCGTGCCTGCTCACAGAAGTATTTCAGGGAAGTGAGACCACGTGGGGCCTCTTGGATTTCGTCGAAAATGATAAGCGTTTGCTCGGGGTCGATCGTCCGCCCATAGCGAAGCTGCATTTGTCGAATGATTCGCTGCGGGTCAAGGTCTTGCTCGAACAAGCTTTGCGCCGATTCGTCATACATGAAGTCGATTTTCACGTAGTCGCGAAATTCTTGCTTGGCGAAGGCCTCCATAAGCCACGTTTTCCCTGTTTGGCGCGCGCCGCGTATCAGCAAGGGCTTGCGGCTTGGGCTGGACTTCCAAGAAACCAGGTCATTCATCAATAATCTGCGCATATGATGCCTCCTTGCCGCTGTTGTCAGAGGGTACTATAGCAAGTTCCCTTGGAAAATGTGGGACTCTCACACAAAGTTCCATCGAAAAATGTGGGAGTCCCGCACAAAGTTCCTGGGAAAAATGTGGGAGCGCGCGGGCAGGGTGCGGGAGCAAGTCAGGCTTTTCGGTTTAGCGGCACTAGCGCGAGGGCGCTGGTTGGCGCGCGCGAATGGCACTTTCAGCTCGCTGGTATCCCGCAATTGTCACTCATTCGCTGCCGTTTCCCGGTCGCTGGTGGCCTTGGCCGATGTGCGGGACGCGCTGCGGTTGCGCGGCCGTATGCTTGTGCGCGTGAGAGATTCGCGAAAGCGTATGGTTGCGTGAAAGGATGCGCGGTATGGGAATGAACGTTGTGTGCCTGGACCTGGAAGGTGTGCTGGCGCCCGAGATTTGGGTTGCGTTTGCGGAAGCGGCCGGCGTGCCCGATTTGATGCGCACCACGCGCGACGAGCCTGATTACGACAAACTTATGCAGTTCCGCCTTGACGTGCTGCGTCGCAACGGCCTGGGCCTGCCGCAGATCCAGGAAGTCATTGCCGGTATCGACCCGGTGCCCGGCGCGAAGGAGTTTTTGGACGATCTGCGCGCCACCACGCAGGTGATTATCATCAGCGACACGTTCGAGCAGTTTGCCCAACCTATCATGGAAAAGCTTGGCTGGCCCACCATCTTCTGCAACACGTTGGAAGTTGCCGACGACGGCACCATCACCGGTTACAAGATGCGCTGCGACCAGACGAAGCTGACCACGGTGCGCGCGCTGCATTCATGCGGGTTCGATACCATCGCCTCGGGCGACAGCTACAACGACCTGGGTATGATTAAGGCGTCGAAGGCGGGCTTCTTGTTCCGCAGCACCACGGCCATCAAGATCGAGCACCCGGAAATTCCGGCGTACGAAACGTTTGAGGACCTGTCGCGCGCCATCAAGGCGGCGCTGTAGCGGGTTGCGTCTCGCCCGTTGCGTTACCGGAAGGTGACGTGAGGCGAGCGTGCGTTCGGCGGTGGGCCCGATTGACGAGGCGGGCTTGCGGCTGCCGGGCGGGCGGATGCTGTGGCTGCGGCGCTGGTTTGCGAAGGTTGCAAGCTGGCTTGGTCGATGCAGCCCGCGAAGGCCGACTCCGACGATCGGCTTCGCGAGCTTGCACGCGGTCGCCCGCTTTCCGCGTGAAGCCCTTGTGGTTTGTGCGGGCGGTTAACAAAGCTGAAACGCAAAACGGCAGGCGGTGCAATAAGCTACTGCACAGGTATCAAAACTCCACGATGAACAGGCGAGGCGGCGCCCAGCGCCGCCTCGTTTAAGTACTACGGCCTGTGAAAACAGGCGAAACGGGGGAAGAAATGACGAGATTGTCCATTGCGCCCGCCTCGGCGGACGACGCCCGCATCGGCGGGTTCCTGGACCGGCAGAAACGCCGCGTCGACGCCATGCCGCCGGGCATGTGCCCGCTGGCGCAGCAGTTGACGCTGCTGGAAGAGGGCGCGCTGCAAACGTGCGGCAAGTGCGTGCCGTGCCGCGACGGCCTGCCGCAGCTGGCCGCCATGCTGCGCCATCTGGTGGATTGCCAGGCCGACGCCGCCGAGGTCGAGCGCATGCGCGCGCTGGCCGAGATGGTGCGCGACACGTCCGACTGCGCCATCGGCTACGAGGCCGCCGGCGCGCTGCTGGAAGGCCTCGACACCTTCGCCGCCGAAGTGGAAAGCCATGTGAGCAAGCATGCGTGCCAGCGCGGCGCGGGCCAGTCGGTGCCGTGCGAGACGTTCTGCCCGGCGCACGTGAACGTGCCCGCGTACATCGCGCTGGTGGCGGCGGGCGACAACGCCGGCGCCGTGCAGATGATCCGCAAGGACAACCCGTTCCCCACCGCATGCGGCCTGGTGTGCGAGCACCCCTGCGAGAAGCGCTGCCGTCGCACGCTTATCGATGCGCCGCTGAACATCCGCGGCATCAAGGAGTACGCGTGCGAGCATGCGCGCGCCGACCAGGTGCCCGTGCCTGAGCGCCAGCCCTCCACCGGTCGCCGCGTGGCGGTTGTGGGCGGCGGCCCCTCCGGCATGACCTGCGCATACTTCGCCGCGCTCATGGGCCACGACGTCGACGTGTTCGAAAGCCGCAAGCAACTTGGAGGCATGATGCGCTACGGTATTCCGGCGTACCGCTTCCCGCGCGAGCGCCTGGATGAGGACATCCGCGGCATCTTGGCCGTCGGCGGCATCACCGTGTATACCGAAAGCCCCGTCGACGCCGCGCGCATGGCGCAGCTGTCTGTGGAATACGACGCCGTGTACGTGGCCATCGGCGCGCAAACAGGCAAGGGCCTGCGCATCGACGGCACGGATGCCGAAGGCGTGTTTTCCGCTGTTGACCTGCTGGGACGCATCGGCGATGGTGACTACCCCGACTTCACGGGCAAGAAGGTGGCCGTCATCGGCGGCGGCAACGTGGCCATGGACTGCTGTCGCACGGCCGTGCGCGCCGGCGCCGAAGAGGTGTCGGTGGTGTACCGTCGCCGCATCGCGGACATGACGGCGCTGCCGGCCGAAATCGAGTCGGCCATCGCCGAGGGCGTGGAGATGATCACGCTGCAGGCGCCGGCCGCCATCGAGACCGACGAACAGGGCCGCTGCACCGCGCTGCTGACGAATCCGCAGATGATCGGCCCCGTGAAGCGCGGCCGCCCCGCGCCCATCGCGGCCGACAAGCCGCAGATGCGCATCCCGGCCGACATCGTGCTGATTGCCGTGGGCCAGAACATCGTGTCCGCGCCGTTCGAGGAGTTCGGCATGGCCGCCGAATGGGGCGAGTTCGAGGCTGACGCGCAGCTGCATGCGCAGATGGACGCCGATAAGCTGGTCGAACGCGGCGCCGACGCTGCCACCGGGGCCAACGTGTTCGTGGGCGGCGACTGCCAGACGGGCCCGGCCACGGTCATCAAGGCCATTGCGGCCGGCAAGGTTGCCGCGCGCAACATCGACGACATGCTCGGGTTCAACCACACGCTCGACTGTGGCGTTTCCGCACCTGCGCCCGCGCCGAATGACCGCGCGGCGTTCGGTCGCGTCGAGGTGCTTGAGCGCCCGGCGCGCGAGCGCAAGCACGATTTCGAAGGCGTTGAAGTGCCCATGAGCACGGAAGAGGCCATGCAGGAGTGCGGGCGCTGCCTGCGCTGCGACCATTTCGGTGCCGGTGCCTGCGAAGGGGGGCGCATTCAGTATGCTTAACATCACCATTGACGGTCGCTCGCTTGAGGCGCGCGAAGGCCAGACCATCCTGGAAGTTGCCCGCGAGGCCGGCATCCATATCCCCACGCTGTGCTACCTGGC
Source organism: Senegalimassilia sp. (assembly GCF_977052095.1). Lineage (NCBI taxonomy): Bacteria > Bacillati > Actinomycetota > Coriobacteriia > Coriobacteriales > Coriobacteriaceae > Senegalimassilia > Senegalimassilia sp. The sequence continues at coordinate 31,138 of NZ_CDRSTZ010000014.1, read as the reverse complement.
GGAGCGTAGCGCCATCGGCAGCTGCCGCGTGTGCGTGGTCGACGTGGAGGGCCAGGCGGCCCCCGTGCCCGCGTGCACCACGCCCGTTGTGGACGGCATGCAGGTGCAAACGGACACCGAGCGCGTGCTGAAATATCGACGCATGGCCGTTGACCTGCTAATTTCCAATCACGGGCTCGACTCGACCGACTACTGCTTCAGCTGCGTGAAAAACGGCGCGTGCGAGCTGCAAGCCGTGGCACGCGAGGTGGGCGTGTCGCACCCGACGTTTCCCGTTGAGCAGGTGCGCAAGCCCGTGCTGGACTCCAACCCGTTTTTGCGCTTCGACCCCAACCTGTGCATCGCCTGCCAGCGCTGCGTGGGCGCGTGCAACAACGCGGCGGGCAACCACGTGCTGCAAACGGGCAAGCGCGGCGTGCGCACCACCATCCGCGCACCGTTCGGCCCGAACTGGGACCGTACCATCTGCGAAAGCTGCGGCAACTGCGCCCAGGCGTGCCCGACGGGCGCCCTGGTGGAGAAGCGCCGCGGTCTGTACCGCGAATGGGACACGCGCAAGGTGCGCACCACGTGCCCACACTGCGGCGTTGGCTGCCAGCTTGACCTGGTGGTGAAGGACGATCAGATTGTCGATGTGCAGGCGGCCGACGGCCCGTCGAACGCAGGGCTTTTGTGCGTGAAGGGTCGCAGTGGCAGCTTCGATTTCGTCAATTCGCCCGACCGCATCACTACGCCGCTGGTGAAAAACCCCGAGACCGGTGGGTTCGAGCCGGCCGATTGGGATACGGCGCTCGACTTGGTGGCGCGTAGGTTCGCCGAGCTCAAGGAGGAGCACGGCGGCGAGAGCATCGCGGCGTTCGCGTGCTCGCGTTCCACCAACGAGGATATCTATCTCTTCCAGAAGATGGCGAGGTGCGCATTCGACAGCCCCAATGTCGATAACTGCGCACGTGTTTGACACGCCCCTACCGTTGCCGGTCTGGCAACTACACTTGGTTCGGGCGCAATGACGAACTCCATCAAGGATGTCTGCGAGGACTCGCAGGTCATCTTGCTGGTGGGCAGCAATCCGGAAGAGGCGCACCCGGTCATGGGCATGCGTCTGCGACAGGCGGTCGAGCGCGGCGCGAAGCTGATCGTGGTGGACCCGCGCGAGATCGGGCTGGCGAAGAAGGCCGACATCCACCTGAAGCTGCGCCCCGGCACGAACGTGGCGTTCGCGAACGGCATGGTGAACGTGCTGATACAGAAGGGGCTGGTGGACCGCGGGTTCGTGGAAAGCCGCACCGAGGGCTTCGACGAGCTTGCCGCCATGGTGGCCGACTATACCCCCGAGCGCGTGGCCGAGATCTGCGGCATCGATGCGCGCGACCTGGAGGCGGCCGCCGAGATGTACGCGACGACCGAGCGCGCCCCCATCGTCTACTGCCTGGGCGTGGTCGAGCATTCCACAGGCACCGAGGGCGTCATGGCGCTGTCGAACCTGGCGCTGGCCGCGGGCAAGCTGGGCCGTCCCGGCTGCGGCATCAACCCGCTGCGCGGCCAGAACAACGTGCAGGGCGCGTGCGACATGGGCGCGGGCCCGGCGGACTTCACGGGCTATCAGAAGGTGGCGAACCCCGAGATGCGCGCGAAGTTCGAGGCCGCATGGGGCGTCGAGCTGAACCAGGCGGCGGGTCTGAAGGCCACCGAGTGCTTCCCCGCCATGATCGACGGGCGCATCCGCGGCCTGTTCCTGTTCGGCGAGGATCCCGTGCGCACCGATCCGGATACGCATCACGTGATTCGCGCGCTTGAGGCGCTGGACTTCCTGGTGGTCGAGGAGCTGTTCATGACGGAGACGGCGAAGTACGCCGACGTCATTTTGCCTGGTCGCAGCTATGCGGAGAAGGAAGGCACGTTCACGAACACCGAGCGTCGCGTGCAGCGTGTGCGCAAGGCGGTAAGCGGGCCGGCCGGGCCGCGCTTGGACACCGAGGTGTTCGCGGACATTATGCGCCGCATGGGGTACGACCAGCCCACGCTGACGGGCGCCCAGATCATGGACGAGGTGGCAAGCCTGACGCCGTCGTATGCGGGCATCAGCCATGCACGCCTGGATTCCGCCGCCGTGGCGGGTCAGGGGCTGCAGTGGCCGTGCACCGGGCCGGACCATCCGGGCACGCGCATCATGCACGAGGGCAAGTTTGCTCGCGGGCTTGGGTCGTATTCGCTGGCGGAGTACCGCCCGTCGGCTGAGCAGCCTGATGCGGAATATCCGCTTATCATGATGACGGGCCGTGTGCTTGCGCAGTACAACGCACAGGCGATGACGGGTCGCACCGAGGGGCTCAACCGCATCGATGGGTCGTCGTTTATTGAGGTCAACAGCGCCGATGCCGCTGCGACGGGCATCGTCGACGGCGACCGCGTGCGCGTGAGCAGCCGTCGCGGGTCCATCGAGTCGACGGCGCGCGTGTCGGGCAAGACCAATCCCGGCCAAGTGTGGATGCCGTTCCATTTCCAAGACGGCAACGCCAACTGGCTGACGAACGCTGCGCTCGACAACGTGTCGGCCACGCCAGAGTACAAGGTGTGCGCCGTGCGCGTGGAGAAGGCGTAAGGGCGAGCGCGCTGCGAGCTGACGGAAGCTGGCAAGCCGAAGGGCCGCATCGGGAGTTCCCGATGCGGCCCTTTTTGCGCGCCGGTTGTCGCTAACGTGTTCGGGTCGGGGAAGACCTCGCAGGTCGACTTCGTGGCGTCGAGCGCAAGCTCGTCACTTATTGGAAAGCGCGAAGCACGCCAGATTGTAATCGCCGCTGTGCGGCGGGAGAAATGGACACGCATCTTTGGACGCTGCTGCAAGAAGCTAGCTTTCGCTTCGTGCTATTTTCCGATTTGTGTGGTTTCTAGCCTTTGCTATCTTCCGATTTATGCAGTATTTGGCCATTGTTATTTCCCGATTTGTGCAATAATAGGGCTATCCTATTTCCCGATTTGTGCGGTTGAGGAGACGAATGCTGCAGCGTAAGGTGACAAAAAGGCTGGTCAAATGGAAAAATGAATCCAACAAGGCACTGTTGGTGACCGGTGCTCGACAAATTGGGAAAAGCTATGCCATTCGCGAATTCGGGAAATCGAGCTATTCCTGCTATTTCGAGGTGAACTTACTGCTTGATAAGGCGGCGAAAAGCACGCTTGCCAGCGCTGAAAGCGCCGTGGACTTCATTAACCGCATTGCGCTGCTGTCGGATGTGCCCTTGGCGGAAGGCGACACGCTCGTTTTCGTCGATGAGATTCAGGAGCATCCGGACATCGTCACGCTTATGAAGGCGCTTGTCGAGGACGGTCGTTATTCGTTCGTGTTCTCCGGCTCCATGCTGGGCACTGAGTTTAAGGGCATCTCTTCGTTTCCCGTGGGATACGTCGAGCAGATTGTCATGCGGCCGATGGACTTCGAGGAGTTCTGCTGGGCCGTGGGTGTCGAGCAGCGGTTTCTCGACCAGATTCGCGAATGCTTGCGCGAGCGGCGCGCTGTTGATGGGTACCTGCACGACGTCATGATGCGCAACTATCGGGCGTACATGGTTGCCGGCGGCATGCCCGAGGTGGTACAGCGGTATGTGGACACGGGCTACTCGCTGGCTGAAACGCGGACGTTGCAGGCATCGCTGGTGCAGCAGTACGCGCAGGACATCGGCAAGTATGCGGGCACTCGTGCGTTCGAGGTTCGCGCTATCTTCGACCAGATTCCCTTGCAACTTGAGGGCGACCTGCATCGATTCAAGCTGGCGTCGCTGAAGAAGGCGGCGCGCATGGAGTCGTTCCATCACGATTTTTTGTGGCTGGTGAATGCGGGCGTGGGGCTGCAGGTGCTGCAGACCACCGAGGCGCGCTGCCCGTTGAAACGCACGGAGCAGGCTTCGCGGTTCAAGCTATACGAGTCGGACACGGGAATGCTAGTGTCGCGGTATCCGCTAGCTACGGCGCGGTCGATTTACCTGGACATGAAGGACCCGAATCTGGGCGGCGTGTATGAAAACGTGGTGGCGCAGGAGCTTGCCGCGCAGGGCGTTGACCTGTGGTATTACCAGTCGGAAGCGGCAGATGAAGTGGACTTTCTTATGGAGGGTAAAAGCGGCAACGTCATTCCGATTGAGGTGAAGTCGGGCAAGAAAGTGCGGGCGCATGCGGCGCTTGACCACCTGATGGGCATTCGCGATTACAAGCTGAAGGAAGCGTTTGTGCTGTCGCGCAACAACCTGTCGCAAGAAGGCGTGATCACGTACGCCCCGCTGTACATGACGTTTTGCCTGAACGAGCTAACGGGACAGGATGCAGGCGACTTTACGTTCGCCCCCGCCCTGCCGTAAATGGGGGTTGACGTGCAGTTCGTGGGCGGCTGAGTGCCGATTTTTGCGCAAAGGCTTGCCGGGTTGCCGGTGCGCGCCTAGTTTTCCCTGCTTTTCCAGAAGGTGACGGCAATTTGGGTGCGGTTCTTGAGGGACATTTTCGACAGGATGTTGCTGATGTTATTGCGGACGGTGCCTTCGCTGAGGTAGGCCTCGGCGGCTATCTCGCGGTTGTCCAGGCCTTCGGCCACTAGGCGGGCCACCTCCCATTCGCGTTCGGTAAGGCAGGCGAAGGCGGCGGGCCGCGGCGGGTTGGCGAGGGCTTGGTCGGCGGCGCCGGCGGCAAGGCCTGCTGCGCCAGCGCGCGAGTTTGCGGCGCCGCTGGCGCTTGGGGTAGCTGTGCGGCTGTTGCCGGGGCTAGTTGTGATAATGCCGGCGTTTAGGTTTGCGATGCGACGTTTGCTGGGGCTTGCCGCGCTGGCGTCGTCTGGCGCGTGGTTGCCGTCCGGTCCTGCGAAGCATTCGGCGCTTGCTGCGCGTCTGCCGTTTGGACTTGCGGGGCGTTCGACGTTCGAGCGTGCCGCGCGGCCGGCCGATTCGCTCTCGAGCTCTTCGAGCGCTTCGGTAAGGTTGCGGTTTTTGCTGCGCAGGGTGATGGCCTGCGATTTTAACGCGTCGCGCGTGCGGTAAGCGATGCGCTGCCGCGCTTCGGCGCTGCTGGTGCGTGCGGAAAGGGCCGCGGTCGCCGCGGTTATGCAGACCAGCACGATGGTGGCAACAGGCGGAAGCGCCTGGCGCGCGATGCACGTTGCAAGGGCGGCCAAGGCAAGAAGGCCCGCTGCGCGCGAGGCATCGGGTCGGAATACGCAGCGCATGAAATCGTAAGCCGCAAGGGGAATGAACGCGGTGGCTTGCCCGCATGCGAGCGCGGCTGCGCAGTACGCGCTGGGTGCGAGCACGTTCCATGGCGCTGGGGCTATCTCGAAGGCGGCGCTGCAAGCAAGTGCGCCTAGCATGCTGAGGGCAAGCGCCAGGGTTTGCGTGCTCGCTAGCGCAGAGTTTTGCGCCGCTCCGCTTTCGGCAAGCGCGCAGCCGCAAACTGCCAAGCAGCACGCCGTAACGATGGCTTTGTCCAGAAATCTATCCATGTCGGCCATACTAGCAGACGCGGTGCCGTTGTTGGCGGGCGCGAAGACGCTTGCGCGGACGCAGCGCGCAATTCGGGCTGCTCATCAGGCATTTCGCAGATTCGTGACAAAAGTCACTAGTTTGTTAACGGCGAATACTGCATGATGGCGTCATGTGAAAACGTTCTGTTGGACCTGCATCGGCACCATGCGCTGGAATGGGACAAAGGGACTGTCCCTTTGTCCCATTTCTTGTCAGGTTCCTCGGAGAAAGGTGACCGAAATGGAAACGACGAACGTGTCGCGGCCGGTGGTGTCGGTGGTGGATTTGGTGAAGCGTTACGGCGATGTGCTGGCGCTGGACCACTTCAACTTGAGCATCGACAAAGGCGAGATTTTCGGCCTTCTGGGGCCGAACGGCTGCGGTAAAACCACGGCCATGAATTGCATGCTGCAGCTGCTCACCTACGACAAGGGCGACATCCGTCTGTTCGGCGAGCCTATGTCGCCGACGCGTTACGACCTGAAGCGCCGTATAGGCGTGGTGCCGCAGCAGGTGGCCGTGTTCGACGAGTTGACCGTGGCTGAAAACGTCGACTGCTTCTGCGCGCTGTATGTTCCCGACAAAAAGCGCCGTCGCGCGCTGGTGGACGAGGCCATCGAGTTCGTGGGCCTGGAAGATTACCGCCGCATGCGTCCGGGCAAGCTGTCGGGCGGTTTGCTGCGCAGGCTGAACATCGCGTGCGGCATCGCGCACAAGCCCGAGCTCATCTTCTTCGACGAACCCACCGTGGCCGTGGACCCGCAAAGCCGCAACTCCATCCTGGACGGTATCGTGCGGCTGCGCGACGAGGGCGCCACCGTGGTCTACACCAGCCATTACATGGAGGAAGTCGAGCAAATCTGCACGCGCATCATGATCATGGACGGCGGGCGCATTCTGGCGCAGGGCACCAACGACGAGCTGAAGCGCGGCATTGCCGTGGGCGAGAAGATTGTGGTGGAGCTGCCCGGCGCACCGGACGCGTGCGGCCAGGCGGCGGCCAGCGCGGTTCGCGCGCTACCGCATGTCATCGGCTGCGAATTCGCGAACGGCCAGCTCAGCGCCACGTGCGAGGCTAGCGAGCGGAACCTGCTGGACGTGCTGGGCGCGCTGAAGGCCGCGCGCGTGGCCGTGGGCCGCGTCTATTCCGAGCCGCCCACGCTCAACGATGTGTTCCTGGAAATCACCGGCCGCGAGCTGCGCGACTAAGGGGGCGTCATGAAAGCGCTGTTCATCCATACCGTTCGCATGCTGGTGCGCCAACGCGACGTGCTGGTGTGGGTCATCGCGTTCCCGCTGGTGCTGGCGACGCTGTTCCACGTGATGTTCGCGAACTTCGACGAATACTATCGTGCCGACCCCGTAAGTTGCGCGGTGGTGGCTGACGAGAACTATCACGCCACGCGTGCCACGTTCTTCCGCGAGATGCTGGCGCAGGTGTCGGCCGAAGGCGACGACCAACTGCTGGACGTGCTCGAGGTGGCGAATGCCGATGCGGCCCGTGACCTGGTGCTTTCCGGCGATGCGGCCGCGGCGATCACGGTGGACGGTGAAGGGCTGCCGTCCATGGACGTCTCGCCGCTTGCCTCCGACACGCTTGACCAGAGCATCGTGCGCGCGGTGCTCGACCGCTATCGGCAGCTGTATGCGGAAATGAAGCAAGTGTTCCTGGCGCAGGCGGGCGCGGCCGACCTGCAGGCCCCGCCGACCGATGCGCAGCTGGAGGCGTTTGCGCAAACGCCCGACGCTGACCAGACGGTTCAGGCATTCATGGCCGACGCGGTGGGCACGCAGCAGGTCGACGTGCTGCGCGTGGCGTCAAGCGGCACCGTGCGCTACTACTATGCGCTTATGGGCTTCGCGGCGCTCATGTCCATCACGGTGGCCATCCACTCGGTCTCGGCGGTGCGCGCGAACACGTCGGCGGTGGGCGCGCGCCGGCAGGTGTCGGGTGCTTCAACCACGTGCCAGCTGGCCGTTTCCATGGCTGCCAGCTTCGCGGTGGTGTTCGCATGCTTGCTTCTGGCTTTCGCGTACATGCGGCTGGTGCTGGGCGTGGAATTCGGCGGTCGCGATGGGCTGGCGGTGGTGGCCATCGCGGCTTGCGCGCTTATGTCGGTGGGCTTCGGCGCGGTGCTTGGCGCGCTGCCGGGCATGCCCGTTGCGGGCAAGGTGGGCCTGGCTACGGGCATCACCTGTCTGTGCGCCCTGTTCGCGGGCCTGTACGGCGAGCCGGCCATGCAGCTGGCGGACCAGATTTCGCAAACCGCGCCGTGGGCGGTGCTGATCAACCCGGCGGCGCAGGCGGCCAACGCGTTCTACGACCTGACGTACTACGACTCGCTCACGCCGTTCTTCAGTACGGTGGGCGTGCTGGTTGCCATGGCTGCCGTGTTCTTCGTGGCGGCGGCGCTGCTGATGAGGGGGCACAACTATGAACGTCTTTAAGCTTGCGTTGAAAGTGGCCGCGCGCCATTGGAATTACTTGCTCATATATATGGTTGCGCTGGGGGCCATGTCGTTGTTGGGCTCGGGTGCCATCGAGGTTGCGCCGCATGGCGAGTTCAAGGCCGACTCCCCGAAGGTGGCGGTGATCGACCGCGACGGGACCGATGCGTCGGCGGCGCTTGCCGCGTTCGCCTTGAAGGATGCCGAAGAGGTGCACGTGGACGACAGCACGTTCGGGCTGCAGGACGCGTCGGCGAAAGACCTGGCCAGCTACGTGTTGATCATCCCCGAGGGGTTTCAGGGCGACTTGCTTGCCGCCGCGCGCACGGGCGGGGACGCTCCCGAGCTGCAAACGGTGATCAGCTACCAGAGCGCTCGCGGGTCGTTGGTCGACCAGCGCGTGAGGGGATTCGCGCAGTCGCTGTACGGCTTCGCGGCAAGCGATGCGACGGCGTCGGCGGTCGACGTTGCGCGCAGCGCGGATAAGGCGTGTGCGAACGAGACGCCGGTGGGATTTCTTGCGGTGGATTCGCAGGGCCTTTCGGCGAAGTACGTGAATTACGCGGCGTTTTCGGCATATGCCCTGTTCGCGGCGTCGTCGATCTTCATTGCCGTGGGGCTGTCGTCGCTGCGGCGCGGCGCGTTGCGGCGACGCTTGGTGCTGGGCCCCGTGCCAAGCGGGCGCTATGGCTTGCAGGTGGGGTTGGCGTGCGCGCTGTTCTCGGTGGCCATCTGGGCCGTAATCGCCGCGGCAGGGCTGGTGGTGTTCAACCCGCTTGGGCAGGGCGCGCCGCTTGCCGCCGTGTGCGTGGTGCTTGCCGCGCAGCTGGGGTTTGCCCTGGTGGGAGGCGCGGCGGGCTTCCTTATGTGGCAGCTTGGCGCCAGCGACACCATGGCAAACGGCGCGGGCAATATCTTCGGCCTGGTGTGCAGCTTCTTCAGCGGCGCCTGGATTCCGCTTTCGGTGATGGGCGAAAACACGCGCCTGGCCGCGGCGTTCACGCCGTTTTACTGGGCCACCGACGCCATGACGCAAGTGTCGGAAGCCGCCGATATCACGGCAAGCTTGGCGCTGCAGGCGTTCGGCGAAGTGGGCGTGACGTTCGCGTGGGCCGCCGTCATAGCGCTCGTAGCCGTAGCGCTCGGCCGCGCACGCCTGCGCGAGAGCGGGGCGTAAGGGGGCGAGCCGCGCTTTCCCGGGCGGCAGGCGCGCAAAATACCGATCGGAAACCGTGTAATTTACCGAACTAAAAGCGTATAAAGGGTTGTTTTTACAGTAGCGCTAACAGCGGGCAGGGCCCGCGACGAGCTGCGCCGCTGCGACGTGGCCGTGCTGGTGGTGGACGCCACCCGCGGCGTGTCCGACCGGGACTGCGAGCTGCTGTCGGCGTTCGCCGAGAAGGCCATGCCCTGCGTGGTCGCCTTCAACAAGGTCGACCTCCTTGCGGCGGGGCGGGACACGTGCGGGGAAGGGGGCGCGGCCTTCGAAGATGCGGCGCTTAAGCTTCCCGAGGGGGCCATCGTGCGAAAGATCGCCGTGAGCGCCGCGACGGGCATGAACGTCCGAGAGCTCAGGGAGTCGGTGGCCGCCGTGGCCGGCCATGCGAAGCCCGCAAGGCGGCTCATCGCCGACTTGGTGAACCCCGGGGATGTCGTGGTGCTCATGATTCCCATCGACTCGTCGGCGCCGAAGGGGCGCATCATCCTTCCCCAGCAGATGGTCCTGCGCGACCTCCTTGACGCGCACGCGGCGGCGCTGGCGTGCCAGCCCGATGAGCTCGCCGGGCTGCTCGGGTCGCTTGCGAGGCCGCCGAAGCTCGTCGTGACGGACTCCCAGGCCTTCTCCCAGGTTGCGGCCATCGTGTCCCCGGAGGTGCCGCTGACGTCCTTCTCCATCCTGATGGCGCGCCTGGACGGCTGCGGCTACGGGTTCGGCGGTTGCGGGTTTGGTTTTGGTGTGGGCGTCCTTGCCAGCCATTTCGGGGATTTGCGGGTTCGAGGGGCTGGTTGCGCGTATCTCGGGGTACAGTAGCGATCGGTATTTGCTTAACGGAGCCGCGGATCATTTGGGGGAAGGGGCGCATATGAAACGGGTTTTGGTAATTGCGACGGGCGGGACCATCGCGTCGGCTGAAGAGGGCAGCGGGCTTGCGCCGGCGTTGACGGGCGAGCAGCTGGTTGCGTTCGTTCCCGAGGTCGCGCAGATGTGCCATGCCGAGGTGTCGCAGGTCATGAACGTGGACAGCACGAACATGCGCCCGGAGGGATGGCTGGCCATCGCGGGCGAGGTGCGTCGGCGCTACGACGATTTCGACGGGTTTGTGGTCCTTCACGGCACCGATACGTTGGCGTACACGGCGGCGGGGCTGTCGTATCTGGTGCAGCGCAGCCCGAAGCCCGTGGTGCTGACCGGCTCGCAGCTGCCCATGGGCGATCCCGGCACCGATGGCAAGCGCAACCTGCTCGATGCCGTGTGCGTGGCCTGCGACGATGCGGCTGCGGGCGTGTTGGTGGCGTTCGGCGGCAAGGTGATCGCGGGCACGGCGGCGCGCAAGGTGCGCACGCGCGATTTCGAGGCGTTCGACAGTTTGAACGTGCCCGATTTGGGTGCGGTTGGCGAAAACGGCGTGCAGTGGGCGGCGGCTGCGCGCGAGCTGATGGCGCCGGGCGCGGCGGACGGTTGTGCGCCGGCGGGCGAAGCGAGGGCCGGCAGAGAGGACTTTTCGGCTGACGGCGGCTCTGCGTGCGAAGAGCACGGAAGCGTTTCTGTGCCTTCGGGTGCTGCCGAACGTGGTTTTGCGGTGGCGGGGCCTTCCGCTCCGCGGTTCTTCGACACGCTGAACCCGCGCGTGATGGCGCTCAAGGTGACGCCGGGCATAGACGGGCGCGTGGTCGATGCGCTGCGCCCGCTGTGCGACGCGCTGGTGGTGGAAGCGTTCGGGCTGGGCGGCATCCCGGAGTACGCGGGCGTGACGGACGCGCTGCTGAACTGGGCCGATGCCGGCAAAACGCTGGTGATGACCACGCAGTGCCCCTTCGAGGGCGCCGACTTGAGCGTGTACGAGGTGGGTCGCGCGTTCTGCAACCGCCCCGGCGTGCTCATGGGCGGCGCGGCAACCACCGAAGCGCTGCTGGCGAAAACCATGTGGGCCCTCGCGCAAGCCGAACGCCCCGACGGCGCCATCGACCGCGAAAAACTCGCGGCCCTGTTCGCCAGCCGCTAGGGGATGGGACACGGTAGATCGCGGATTGTTTTGGCGGCGAGGTATGCAGGCGCCATGCGCGCCCTTTTCGCTTCGGGAGATAGTCGGTAACGGAAGGAAATCGCAATATCCTTCCGTAAGGAGCGGCATAACGGAAGGATATTGCGATTTCCTTCCGTTAGCATCGCCTGACAAGGTGGTCGAGCCTTGCGCTCTGGGCAAGCGAGTCGTGGTTGAAGGTGGTAGTACTCGGCGCGTGATGGCTTTTCTGACGCTTGCGAGGCATGCTTGCTTGGCGACGCCGATGGCGATATGGGCGGTTCGATCTGCTCGCCTTATTCGATTGCGGCACGCTTTTTGCTTGGCGCCTATTGTCCGAAGCGTTGCTTGTAGTTTTCGCCCCAGGCCCACATGGAGTTGAGGATGGGTTTGAGGCTTTCGCCCAGGTCGGTGAGGGAATATTCCACGCGCGGCGGCACTTCGGCGAACACTTCGCGATGCACGAGGCCGTCGGCTTCCATGGAACGCAGCTGCGCGGTCAAAACCTTTTGCGACACGTTGCCGATGGACTTTTGCAGCTGCCCAAAACGCTTTTTACCCGGCGCGAGGTCGCGCAGGATGAGCACTTTCCATTTGTTGCCGATAAGTGACAGCGTGGTTTCCACAGGGCAGGCCGGCAGCGCGGCTTCCGGTGTTTGCTGAGTCATAGTGGACCTTTCTTCACATTTTGAATTTTCTGTAACCGCAGGTAAGACGCAATAGTTACTAACAGGTACCTACAGCACAAAAAGGTGCTTACTTTCAAATCGAGTGCTACGGTGATTATATATCCACAGCGAAAGGAACGCGAAGCCTTTCCGAGCGAAAGTCGTACAGGAGGTATTCATCATGGAAAAAGTCGTCGAGTTTTTGCAGGCCAACCCCGTGCAGTATCTGGCCACCGTCGGTCGTGACGGCAAGGCGAAGTGCCGCCCGTTCATGTTCTCGGGCGAGAAGGACGGCAAGCTGTGGTTCTGCACGAACAACACGAAGGACGTGTACAAGGACATGCAGGAAAACCCCGAGATCGAGATTTCGGTGTCCAGCCCCGAGTATGCGTGGATTCGCTTGCACGGCACGGCCGTGTTCGTGAACGATATGTCCGTGAAGGAGGTGTGCCTGGAAAACCCCATCGTGAAGGGCCAGTACGAAACCGCCGACAACCCCATTTTCGAGGTGTTCTACCTGAAGGACGCGCACGGCGCCATCGCCGACTTCTCCGGCAACCCGCCCTACGAGTTCTAAATAGCGCATGATGCAAGGCGGGTTTGCCGCCGCTTGCGAGTTGCGTCTCGACGTCGAACGCTGCGCTCGAAGCCCCGTTTCCGAATCTGATCGGTTTGGAAACGGGGCATTTCTGCGTTACGGGGTCGGTTGCGAATGCTCTGATGTTTTTGCTTGACATTCATACTGTGCAACGTATAGTATGAATACTACGTTACGCATAGTATTCGTTGTACGCGATGCGATTGCGTCGTTTGCGGATGCGCATCAGGGAAGGGAGGCGAAATGGATTCGCAGGTCAAACGTGGGTTTTTGGACGCTTGCGTGTTGGCAACCATCGCGCGGGGCGACTCGTACGGCTATCAGATCGTCAAGGGCGCGCCGGCTGCGCTGGGGCTTTCCGAGTCTACGTTGTACCCGATTCTTCGCCGTTTGAAGGCGTCGGGGCAGGTGACGGAGTATGCGCAGGAGCACAACGGGCGCACGCGCAAGTACTACTCCATTACGTCGCAGGGGCGTGACTGGCTGGCGGCGTTCGTTCAGCAGAAGTCGGAGATTGAAGACGTGCTTCGCTATATCGAAGGGGGCGTGAACCATGACTAAAAACGAGTGGATTGCAGAGCTTCGCGGGCTGCTGGAGCGTCGCGGCGTGCCGGCGTCTGAGGTTGCCGACGCGCTGGAATATTACGCCGAGGCCATCGACGACCGCGTTGAGCAGGGGTTTTCGGAGCAGCAAGCGCTTGAGGAGATTGGCAGCCCCGCGCAGGCGTGCGACGCCGTTGCCGAAACCGTGCCCGTGGCGAAGCGCGCCGTGGCAGCGGCGACGGCAACGCGCGAGCGCAAGGCGCTGATCGGGGTGTTGCTGCTGGTGAGCGCCGTGTTTTGGGTGCCGCTGGCGTTCGGGCTGCTTGGCGCGGCGGCGAGCGTGTACGCCACCATCTGGGCGGCGGTGCTGGTGGTGTGGACCGGCATCGGGTCGCTTCTAGCGTGCGGCCTCGGGGCCGTGCCGCTGGCGTGCTACTCCGCGTCGTGCGGCGCGCTGGCCGAGGGGTTGTTCTCGGGCGGGGGTCTGCTGGCACTCGGCGCGCTGGGCGTGATGCTGATTCCGCTGGGAATCATCGCATCGGTGCTGCTGTTCAAGGCATCGGTGCTGTTCGTTCGCTGGGTCGCGCACTTCTTCCTGCGTGTGGCGCGCGGCGGGCAGCAGCCTGAGCCGCCAGCGCTTGGCGCTATGGCATGGCTGCGGCGCAACGCGCAGGCATGGAAGGCGTTTCTGCTGGTCGGAGGCGTGCTGCTGGCGGTTGCGGCCATTGCCGCGGGCGTGGCGTTTGCCCTTGGCGTGCCTGAACCGTCGCTGTTCCCTGCGCTGCCCGATGCTCAAACGCCCTTCGGGATCCTGCACTTCACGACCGGCGGCATCACGTTGGGCTAGCAAGCGGGTTGCGGCCGCGCGGACGTTGGCCACGTAACGTTGCGTGCTGATGCGCATTGGCATTGCTGGTGAGTCAAAGCCGTAAGCGGCAATTTGCCACGACTACGGGCGGGCGAGACGTGCTGCTGTGAAGGTCGCTTGATGCTTGACGAAGCGCGGATGAAAAGCTTGCTGATGCGGCCGACGTTGCAAATCGCAGCGTCGGCCGTGTTTTGCAACGGGGCTCCAAACAAAAATCGCTCATGTATGTGATTTAATCGCCCTGCACGTTGAAGCCCGAAAATCGACCCGTCTGTGAACTGGGAAAACGTAAACTTGTTGACCTCGCTATCAAAAACATCCAAGTTAAATCACATACATGAGCGATTTTTGCCAACAGGCCTCGCGCCCTATTGGCCTTTGCGCTAAGCCCTTGCTGCAATGGCGCCGTTTGTGTTGAAAGCGGCGTTGTTTTGCGGCGTGCCATCTGGGAAGAAGGGGGTTGAGGGTGAAGAAGTTTCTCGCCGAGTTCAAGGAGTTCATTAATCGCGGCAACGTTATGGACCTGGCCGTTGGCGTTATCATCGGCGGTGCGTTCACGTCTATCGTGACGGCGCTGACCACGAACATCATCAACCCACTGATTTCCGTCATCGCAGGTGGCGGCGCCGATACCATTTCCGGTTTGGTGGTGCCCGGCACCGACATCGACTTTGGCGCGTTCATCAGCGCGTGCATTAACTTCCTCATTGTGGCATTCGTGGTGTTTGTGCTGGTGAAGGCCGTGAACAAGGCGCAGAACATCGGCGTGAAACTGACGGGCAAGGAAGAAGAGGCGCCCGCGGCTGTGCCCACGTGCCCGTTCTGCCTGGAAGAGGTTAAGGAAGGCGCCATGCGCTGCCCGCATTGCGCCGGCTAGTTCGATGCGCCCGCGAAGGCGGAGTAGCTTTCGGGGCTTGGCGCCGCTGCATTTGGCAGCAGATTGAGCCTTGCGGCTCCAAGTGGCAAAGCCGCTCGCGAAATTGCGGGCGGCTTTATTGTTATTTGGGACTGGGGTCGGTTGGCGGTAAAAATAAGGATGGCTCTAACGGAATAAACTTGTTGCTCGGCGCCGCAGTTTGTGGCGCCGAGCTGTCAATATGCTTTTGTGAGCTGGCTGGATGGCGCGCAAATCTATCCAGCCAGCTCGTGCTTTCCCCGATGCGCGAGGCGCGGCGTGCAAATCGGATGCTCGGGCGTGCGACAACTCCGAGCTTTTCGCAAGAACCCAACGAGCTCGTCGGCATAGTTCGTGCAAGGCTTCGCAGCGCTTTGCGCAAGCTTTGGACAAAAGCCCTGCAAGGTCGCTTTGATAGGCTACATCCACTGCGATGTGGCGAGTTGAATGGACAATTGCGAGGGCGTATTATGCAAGACATAAGTAGGGTCCGATGAATGACGTGTTCGTGCACGAGCATGCGCTGGTGCATGGTTTGACGGAGCAGCAAGTTCTTCACGCGTGGCGCAATGCCGTTGCTGTGGCGCGGCGTGCTTGTTCGAATGGAGAAGTCGATTTTGTTGCCATCGGATTCGATCAGCATGGGCGGTCGATTGAGGTTGTGGGCCGCAAAAAGCCGTTCGGAGTGCTCATTTTTCACGCGAATACGCCGCCGACGGCTCGTGCTTATAAAGAGCTCGGTTTGACGGGAGGCGCGCATGGCCGCGATCGGAGACAATGAGTTGAAGAGCAGGTTTTCTCTGTGCGACGAGGAAATCAAACAGCTGCATATCGATTCGCAGGCATACGAATCTGGCGAATGGCCGGAAGGGGAGACCGTTGTGGTCGGCCGCCCAAGTTTGTTCGGCAGTCGCATGAAATCCATTACGTATCGCGATACCGAAGATGAGGTTCGACGAATGGATGAGCGTGCTGAAAGCCTGTCGATGAGCAGGTCAGACTATCTTCGCTATCTTGTTCGCAAGGACCTGGAAGGGTAGGGGTTGCCATGAGGTTGCTGCATGTGTCCGACTTGCATATTGGCAAGCGGTTGAATGGCGTCTCGCTGCTGGATGATCAGCGGCATATTTTGCGGCAAATTCTGCGAATTGCAGAAGAGCGCCAGGTTAAAGCCTTGCTTATTGCTGGTGATATTTACGACAAGGCGTCGCCAAGTGCGGAAGCCGTCACGGTATTCGATGCGTTTTTGACCGATGCGGTGGCGGCGGGCCTTCGCGTGCTTGCTATTCCCGGCAACCATGATTCGGCGGAGCGTATTGCGTATGCGCAGGGTTTGCTGGAAAGCCAGGGCGTGTGTTTCCCGCCGGTGTATGCGGGTGAGGTCGAGCGCGTTGTTCTGGAAGACGAATGGGGCGACGTGGCATTTTGGCTGCTGCCGTTTTTGAAGCCGGGCGATGTGCGCCGGTATTTTCCCGATGTGGAAATAGGGGACGATTACTCGGCTGCCCTGCGTGCGGTGTTGGGCGCGTGTGAGGTTGATGCGAATGCGCGCAATGTCGTGCTGTCGCATCAGCTGGTAACGGCATATGGTGTTTCGCCTGATCGCGCGGACGACGAAATCAAGCTTGGCGGTATCGATAACGTGGATGTGTCGGTGTACGACGCGTTTGATTACGTGGCGCTGGGGCATGTACATCGCCCGCAGCGCGTGGGTCGTGACACGGTGCGTTATTCGGGTTCGCCGCTGAAGTATTCGTTTAGCGAAGCGCGCTACAACAAAAGTGTTGTGCTTGTTGACCTGGGGAAAAAGGCGCCTGGTGATGCAGCTGGCGCATGCGTTTCAACGGAGCTTATCCCGCTTGAGCCGTTGCATGATGTTCGCGAAGTACGCGGCGCGCTGGGAACGCTGCTGGCCGTGTCGGCCGATACGGGTTGCGAAGGCGCCGATGATACCGATGGGCGATTGGAGCAGGGGCAGACCGGCCACGTCGGTGCTGATGGGCCGGCGGCTTGCGGTGCGGATGACGTTTGTGGGGCGAGCGCGACAGATTCCGATGGGGCGGCAGTTGCGCCGGACGGTGAAGCGGTCGAGTTGCGCGATCCGCTGCAGGACTACGTGCATATCACGCTAACCGACGAGCATCCGCAGCTTGATGCGCTCGCGAAGCTTCGCGAGGTGTATCCGAACGTTATGTCGCTTGATTATGACAACCTCAACGTGCTGGTGAATCGCACGCAGACTGTCTCGACTTCGGACCCGGATAAGCTGGACATGCTGGAGCTGTTCTCGATGTTTTACGAGGGCCAGGTTGGCAATGAACTTGACGAGGTTCAGAAAACGTTCGCGCGCAAGGTTATTGCCGGCGTTGAGCACGACATGGCAAAAGGTCCCGATGGGCAGGAAGGGGGCGCGAATTGAGGCCGCTGAAGCTGACGATTTCCGCGTTTGGTCCGTACGCAGATGAAACGGTCATCGATTTTCGCACGCTTGGCGCGTCGGGTGTGTACCTGGTGTGCGGCGACACGGGTGCGGGCAAAACCATGATTTTCGACGCCATTTGCTTCGCGTTGTTCGGCGAAGCAAGCGGCGACAGCAAAAACGGGGCGCGCAGCGCATCGAGCTTGCGCAGCGATTATGCTGACCCAGCAAGCAAAACGTTCGTTGAGCTGGAGTTTTTGTATCGCGGGCAAACGTATCGCGTGAAGCGCAACCCCGATTACGAACGCGCAAAGCTGCGCGGAGAAGGCACCACGAAGGAAGCGGCGAATGCCGAGATCGAATTTCCCGGCGGGCGCTGCATCAGCGGCGTTCGGAAGGTAACAACCGAAGTCGAAGAGCTGCTTGGCATCGATGCAAGCCAGTTTAAACAGATCGTTATGCTGGCGCAAGGGGAGTTCCGTAAGCTTTTGACCGCCGACACGGCCACGCGCGAGGGCATCTTCCGCAAGCTGTTCGCCACGCAAAAGCACGAGCGATTGCAGGAGCGGTTGGGCGAGGAAAGCCGCAAGCTCGAGCGCGAAAACGAGTCGTTGAAGCGCGAGGTTGTTGCGAATGCCCGAGCGGTTGCGTTCCCGCCCGAAGACCCGCGTGAGCAAGAACTGGCGGAACGTGTCCGCGGAGCTGCGCCGCTGGGTGATTGGCTTGCCGAGCTGCTTGAGAGCTTGCTGGGCGCTGACCGTCCGGAGCTGCAGCGCTTGCACGGGGAAACCGAGGCGTTGCGCAACAAGTGGCGAGAGGCCAATGGCTTGACGATGCGCGCTCAAACGCGTGAGCAAACGTTGCTGGACCAAAAGAGGTTGCAAAGCGTTCTTGCGGAACATGAGGCGAAGTCGGCACAGCTTCAGGCTGATTTCGAGGCTGCGAAAGCTACCGATAACCAGTGCGCACGGGCTGTTGAGCGGGCGGCGGTGATCGAGGGCACGCTGGGTAAATACGAAGCGCTTCAGGAAGTCGAGCAGAAGCTGCGGGAAGAAGCTGCGGCAGCGGAATCGGCGCAAAAGGCCAGCGCGAACGCGAAGGAAGCAGCGGAAGCTGCGGAGCGTCAGCGGGCTGATGCCGCATTAGCGGTGGAAAAGCTGTCTGATGCGGAAGTGCGCCAGGCTGAAGCGCAGGGGTGCTTCGACGCCGCGCAGGCGAAGGTGGACGAGGCAGCGCGCGTGTTGGCAGATGCTCGCGAATATGCGAACAAGGCCGCTGCGGCGCAAGCTGCTGCGCTGCGCGCGCAAAAACTCGATGAGGATCTGAAGACGTGCATTGTGCAGGAGTCTGCTGCGGAGGATTTGGCCAAGCGGGCGCAAGCCGCGTTCGACTCGTTTGCCGGCGCCGATACGGCTTGCAGCGAGGCGCATGCGGCAGTCGAGCGTGCCCAAACGGCGCAGCGCGATGCGCAGCAGGTGGTCGACCGTCGTGCTGAGCTGGCGCGTGCGGCAGCGCTTGCGGAAGGGCCTCACCAGCAGGCGTTGTGCAGCCTGAAAGAGGCGGAAGCGCACCACGATGCCGATGCGTCGGCGTTGCAGCGGCTGCAAAAGCTGCAACGTGCGGGGCGCGCGGGCATGCTGGCGGCCGACCTGCAAGAAGGCGAGCCCTGTCCTGTGTGCGGATCCGTGCACCATCCGGCTCCGGCTGTTGCAACGGAATCGATTCCAAGCGACGACGAAGTTGATGCTGCGGCGGAGCGGGAAGCTGGATCCCGGGGCGTTGCGG
Organism: Senegalimassilia sp.; assembly: GCF_977052095.1. Lineage (NCBI taxonomy): Bacteria > Bacillati > Actinomycetota > Coriobacteriia > Coriobacteriales > Coriobacteriaceae > Senegalimassilia > Senegalimassilia sp. Next base: position 12,171 of record NZ_CDRSTZ010000014.1, on the reverse strand, counting down.
AACAGGCGTCCCGCGAGGCGGAGCGTTGTCGGACCGTGCTCGAGTCGGCGCAGAGCGCATTACGCTCGTTTGACGCCGAGTGCGGCGGCGAAGCGGCGGCATCTGAAGCACTTGGCCAGGCCGCAAACAAGCTCGAGCGCGCACAGCAGGCTTTTGCGGAGGCTCAGCAGCGCCAGGAAAAGGCGACGTCTGCGCACACCATTGTACAGCGTGCGCACGATGCGATGGACAAGGCGCGCAATGACGTTGCAAAGGCGAAAGATGCTCAACATGAAGCGCAGCGAGAGGCGGACGCGCAGATGGCTGCGGCGGACGCGTTGCGTCAGCGCTTGACGGTTGCCGATGCCAACGAGGCGTTGCGCGTGCACAAAGCGGCCCAAGATGATGCGGCGGTAGCTTGCACGCATCTGAATAACGCGAAACAGGCGGTTGGGCAGCTGGCGGCGGCGAAGCGGCGTTGCGGCAAAGCGGAAGCGGCGGCTCAGCAGGCGCTTGCCCAATCGCAGCAAGCGGAGGAATCATGGCGGCAGCTTTCCCAGAATTGTGAACTTGTCCGGCAGCACATTGCACATTTAAAGGTTGACCTGGAGTTTCCGTCGCTGGATGCTGCTCGTGGTAAGGCGAACGCGCTTCGAGCGCAAGCTGATGAGCTTAAGGCGCGTCGCGATGCGGCGGAGCAGGCACTTACGGTCAATAAGCAGCACATCGAGACGAATCGCAAGCTGCTGGAAGATAAGGCCAAGCAGCTTGCGGAGCTGCCGCAGATCGATGTTGAAAAAGCGCAGGCGCAGCAAGATGAGCTTCTCAAGCTGGGGCAGGAGTCAGCGGCGCGTGAAAGCGCGGTGAGCGCGCGCATCCAGGCGAACGAGCGGGTGCTGCGCCAGCTGAAGGATGTGCTGCAGCGTACGGGCGATATCGAGCAGCGCTACGGCCGCATCAAGCTGATGGCCGATGCGGCGAATGGCAACCTGACCGGGCAGGCAAAGATTCGCTTCGAGGCGTACGTGCAGGGCATGTACTTCGATCGCGTCATCGCGGCGGCGAACGAGCGCTTGCGCGTATTGACGGCGGGACAGTTCGAGCTGGTGCGCTGGGCCGAGTCGTCGGGAAATTCGAAGGCTGGCCTGGGGCTTTACGTTATCGACAGCTTTACTGGCAGGGCGCGCGACGCGTCTTCCCTTTCCGGCGGTGAATCGTTCCAGGCGTCGCTGTGCTTGGCGTTGGGCCTGTCCGACATCGTGCAAGCGCATGCTGGTGGCGTGGAATTCGACACCATGTTCGTAGACGAAGGCTTCGGGTCGCTTGACCAAGGAGCGCTTGGCAACGCCATCAGCTTGCTGTCGGATTTGTCGGGTGGCAACAAGCTTGTGGGCATCATCAGTCATGTGGAGGACCTGAAGGCGAACATCCCCAAACGCATCACCGTCACGAAATCGCGCACCGGCTCGAAAGCGGTCGTGGAAGGATAGCCAGTTTGGGCGGGTCTCAAACCGCCCGACGGCTCCCCCTTTCCTTGCTATGCGTACTGACTTGCTTCTGGCATATCATTGCCTGCCGCCTCTTGGCGCGGCCTGCTGCGGCGAGAGCTCTGAAGGGAGTCTTGCGTTCGGGGGTAAGCGAACAATTTGGGAAAGATACGATTCGGGATAATCGCAGTCTGGGAATCTATTGAAGGGTTTATCCCTATCGCGGGGATGATGGGGGCTTTGTTATTATGAGCGAGTGGATTATTAAACCTAGTAGGTAGGAATTGGTTTGAGCGCTCTTAAGAAATGCTTGTTCGTTATCCTTGGCTCGTTGTGCACGGCGCTGGGCATTGCTGGCGTGTTCTTGCCTGTTCTGCCCACTACGCCATTGTTGCTTGCGGCGGCGTTTTTCTTCTCGCGCAGTTCGGAGCGCTTGAATGCTTGGCTTGTTGAGACGAAGGCTTATAAAGCTTACGTTGAACCCTTCAAGAGCGGCCGAGGCGTTACGGTGAAGAAGAAGCTGACCATATTGGGCATCTCGTACTCGATTATGGCGGTGAGCGCTATTCTGGTTGCCAAACCCATCGTGTGGGGCATCCTTGGATGTGTCGCGGTATTCCTCCTGTGGCTTGTGGCGTTTTATCTACCGACCGAGCGCAGCGTGTTCGACGAGGAATAATGTTTCGGCAAATGCCGGTGATTGCCTGCGCGGCTGCTACCCGTGGCGGTATTTCGCTAGGGCTTCCTTAAGAATGTCGAGCTGGATGGGCTTGGAAACGTGGTCGTTCATGCCGGCTTCTTTGGCGGTTTGCACGTCCTCGGCGAACGCGTTGGCCGTCATGGCCACGATGGGCACGGTGGCGGCGTCGGGGCGGTCGCTCAAGCGGATGGCGCGCGTGGCCTCGTAGCCGTTCATCTTCGGCATCATCACGTCCATGAGGATGACGTCGAACGTGCCCGGCGTCTTGCTGCAGAACAGGTCAACGGCTTCCTGACCATCGGCGGCGCACGTAACCTGCGCGCCTTCGTTCTCCAGCAGCGTGCGGGCGATCTCGGTGTTCAGCTCGTTGTCTTCAACCAGCATGATGCTCATGCCGGCAAGGGAGATGTCGCTGGCGTTTTCGTCGTCGCCTTGATGCGTCTGCGGGTTGCGGTCGATGGTGAACGGCAGCGTCACTGCGAACGTGCTGCCTTCGCCTAGCGTGCTGGTTGCCGTGATGACGCCGCCCATCTCCTCGACAAGCGCCTTTACGATGGGCATGCCCATGCCGGTGCCCTGGTAGTTGCTGCGCGCGTCGTCGTTGGCCTGCGTGAACGGCTCGAAGATGCGCTCGAGGAATTCCGACGTCATGCCGATGCCCGTGTCGGCGATGGTAAAGCGGTACGTCACCACGTCGCCCTCTACGCCCAGGTTCACGGTTGTGCAGGTGACGCTGCCGCCGGGTTTGTTGTACTTGATGCAGTTGTCGACAAGGTTCAGCAGCACGCGTCGCACGTGCACGGGGCTGCCGTACACGTTGGGGAAGTCGAGGGTGCGTGGCGCCTTTAATGGTGAGGTCGACGCCGCGCTCGTTGGCGCGCAGCTGCCCCAGCATGTAGATATCGCGGATGAGGTCCTCAAGATTGAACGGCTCGTTCTCCAGCTCAACGGCGCGGTCTTCGATTTTGCTCATCTCAAGGATGTCGTTGATGAGCGTGAGCAGATGGTCGGCCGCCACTTTCGCCTTCTTGCGGTTTTGCGTGGCAAGCTTCGCGTCGTCGGGATGCAGGTCGCCGATTTCCAGCAGGCCGATGATGCCGTTTAAGGGCGTGCGGATGTCGTGGCTCATGCGCGACAAGAACGCCGTTTTCGCGGCGTTGGCGGCTTGCGCTTCCTGTTGCGCGAGGCGTGCGCGCCGCAGCAGCCACACGAGGACAAGGATAAACACTATCAGCACCATAAGCACGCTGACGACGATGATAATTTGATGCTTGCTGACGAATTCCACGAAAGCGGATTCGTCTTCGGTGCGGGTATCTTGCGAGTACGTTGCCGCCGTGAGGGCGTCTTTCGAGTTGATGACGCCTTTGCTCACGATGCTGAGCAGGGTGTAATCGCCCTTGCGCATCCAGCAGGTCAGCTCGGCGCCTTCGGCAAGTTCCGTTGTTTTCAGGTCGCTCATATCGACCTTTTCGCGAAGGGGATTCAATGCGGGAACTGACACAATCGTGCAGCCAGCGCGCCCGGTCTTCACGGCTTCGATGCACTCGACTGCATCAGCGTATTCGGTGATGTTTGCCTGGGGGTAGCGCGTGTCCAGCACGGCTTTGTTCACCAGTTGCGCAGGCGCTTGGGCGATGGAACCCAATGCGGCGTCAAGGTCGTTGCTGCTGTACAGGGCAACAAGTGCCGTGCTGGCAAACGATGCCGATTGGATGCATCCGGCCTGCTCGGCAATCCAGTAGTCCTTGTAAACGGGCGCAATAACGTCAACGGCGCCATTTGCAAGCGCGTCTTGCAGCTCCGCGTTCGACTGGAAAGCCGTTGCTTCTATTTTTACCTCAAACTGGTTTTCCAGCGTGTTGATCAGCTCGGTCAGCGCGCCTGCAAGCTCGCTGCCGCTTTCGGTGCTGTAGGGCAGCACGTTGTCAAGATAGCCGAACTTGATGGTGTTGCCGCGCGCGGCAAGCCACGAGCGCTCGGTGTTCGTGAGCGCCGACGTGCCGGCGTTGCCTACGGAGTAGCGGGTTTTCACCTCATCGTTGTAGCGCGGGTTCGCCGCGCTGATGGACGTCATGGCGGCGTTGATCTGGCTCATAAGGTCGGGGCGAGATTTAGGCGTGACCAGGAAGTAGTTGCTTTCGCCAACGCTGAACACGGGCTGCGCATCCTCGGACGACATCGTGTCGTTCATGATGATGGCGTCCACTTCGTCGTTCGAAAGGGCGTCGAACAGCTCGTTGCCGGTGCTGTAGAACTTATAGTTGCAGGTCACGCCTTCGTCGGAGAGCCATTGCATGCCCGCTTCGGTTTGTATGACGCCGCTGTTGCAGCCGATGGTCATGCCATTGAGCGCCGCAGGGTCGCCTTGCGTGAGCGCATCGTTGCTGGGCTTGGCGTAGATGTAGTAGTGTTCGGTGCCTTGCGCGTTCGTGGAATACAGCAGCTTTTCGGCGCGCTCGGGCGTGTAGGAGATGTTGGGCATAAGGTCGATTTCGCCGGCCTCAAGCTTGTCCATAAGCTCGGTGAACGTGCCGGGAACGTATTCGTAATTCCACGCGGGCGCGTAGTACGAAAGGGTTTGCAAGTATTCGTAACCCCAGCCCGATTGGTATTCGCCGGGCATGCCGCTTTGAAAGTCCTGGTTGTTCAGCAGCCAGCCGACGCGCACGGTTTGCGCGCCGTTGGTTTCGCCGTCGGACGTGGCGGTATTTTGGTTGCCGGCGTTCGAGGCGTTGCTTTCCGTGGAAGCGGCTTCGCTGTTGTGGAGCGATTCGTCGACGGGGGTGGAGGCTTCGCTGGGGGCGGCGAATCGCTCGCTTGCGTTCATGTCTGCGGCCTGCGCCGTGCCGGGGGCGGCGGGAACGCATGCGAACGCCAGCAGCGCGCACAAAAGCAGCGCGACTGCGCGGTTTGCGGCCGATGTCAGGTTGCACGAAGCTGGCAAAAGCGCCCTTTCTCCTCGGGGTTTAATCTCGCACGATTCTAACAAACAGCTACGAGCGAACTCCAGCATTGTCCGCCGGCGAACACGGAACGTTCAAGGGGGCGCTTGATCCCCACAGCTTCTCGCTGAACATGGCATAGAGCGGCACGTTCGCCATCCAGTCTTGTTGTTGGTAGCCGGAAAGGGAAAACCGCAGCGCTTGAACATCGGGATAGCGTTCTTTGAAAGCGCGTAAACTTTTTGCTCGAAGGTTCTCTTCGGCCTTTACTTCGATGGCGTAAGTTTTCCCGGCCTTTTGTGCAAGAAAGTCAATTTCTCCGCGGGAATTGTCGGCGGACCAGTAAAACGGTTCAAGTCCGCAGCTTGCGACAAGCTGCTGGCAGACGTACTGCTCGGTCAGCGCGCCTTTGAATTCCGTGAATGCCGCGTTGCCTTCTGCGATAGCTTGCTGGTTGAGCCCCGAAAGTGCCCCAAGCAAGCCTATATCCAGGCAAAATAGTTTGAATGCGTTGTCGCTTGCATACGAGGAAAGGGGGACGCCTGGTTTCGAGATTCGGTCGACCCTTGTTGCGAGCCCAACCTGGACAAGCCAGGTTATCGCCGAGCGGTAATCGCGCGCTCTGGCGCCATCATGGATTTGGCCGAACACGAACTTTTTGTTCTCGCGTGACAGGTGAGCAGGTAGTGAATCCCAGACTGCAAGGACGTGCTCGGTTTCGCGTGCGCTTAGGTGCTTTGACGCATCGAGTCGATACGAGCGAAGGATTTCCTCCTGCACGTTACGCGCGCTTTCGAGAGCGCCGTCGTCGATGAACGCCGCAACGGCTTCCGGCATGCCTCCAACGAAATAATATTGTTTGAGCAGCTCGGTAAGCTTCGGTCCAAATGCGTTGATGCTTGTCGGGTCGCCTTCGTCAACGAGCTCGCGCAGCATGGTGTTTCCCGTTGCGTCGAGAAACTCACGGAAGTCGAGCGGGTGCAAATCAAGCATATTGACTTTGCCGACGGGAAACCCCGTGCCTTCGTGAACGGTAAGGCCGAGCAGCGATCCGGCGGCGGCAACGTGGATGTTGGGCGCTTGTTCCTGGAAGTATTTAAGCGAGGTTAGCGCGCGCGGGCACTCTTGAATCTCGTCGAGGATAAGCAGCGTGGAGCCTTCGACGATTTTCTCCCCCGTGGCCGCTTGCAGGTTGGTGAGGATTCGCCGCATATCGAAGTCGGCGGCAAAAGACGCGGCAAGTGCTACTGATCCATCAAAGTTGGCGTAGGCGACGTTGTCGTAGCGCGTTGTGCCGAATTCTTTGAGTAGCCATGTTTTGCCGACCTGGCGGGCTCCGTTGAGGATAAGGGGCTTGCGGCGCTTGGAGTTCTTCCATGCATCGAGCGCTGTCATGAGGTGTCTCTTCATGATGCGGCCTTTCGATAGTATTGGAATTACGTCCTGATTTTAACCAAAAATGGCGAAAACAAGGACGTAAAATCGCCAAAAATGGCGAAAATCAGGACGTAATTGGAAATCTGGCAAAGGGTTTGCCCCCCTGCCGGGTGGCTGACTCCGCTTGTTAGCCCTTTTCTTCTTGGATGAGGTCGATCATCTCTTGGGCGGAGTGGACGCCGAGCTTTTGGTAGATGTGTTGGCGGTGCGTGCTGACGGTGCTCTTCGACAGGCACAGCTCCTCCTGCACGTAGGGTAGGTTGCGGCCTTTCGCGAACATGATCATGACCTCGCCTTCGCGCTCGGTCAGGCCGTAGCGCTCGATGACGGCGCGGCAGCGGTCTTGGAAGCGCTGCTTGCGGTCGGTGGGCATGATGCTTAACGCCAGCGCCAGCGAGCGCTCGGTGAACACGAAGTTGTTCACCAGCACGATAAGCAGCACGCACGTGGCCGCCGCGGTGAACGCGCCCTGCACGTCAAGCCCCACGCCGTACCACAGCCAGCGTCCTACCAGCATGCCCACAAGCGGGCCGGCGGCCCAGGCTGCGCGGATGATGCCGAACGCGAACAGGCATGACGTTTGGTAGCGGCGGCACAGGCCGGCAACCAGGATCCACATGCCCATGCCCAGGCACTGAAACGCCGCAACGTCGATGGACAGCGGCACGAACGCGGGCACTTCGGGAAACAGCAGCGGCACGGGCAAAAGCAGTGCGCCTATCAGCAGAAACGTGGTGATCAGGCGATAGACCACCTCGGGGCCTTTGATGCCGCGCGACGTGATAAGCACCAGCGCCACGCCGATGGATCCCACGGCCGTCAACGTGGTGACGGCGCCCTGCGCCACGGCGTAGGGCGTGACGGTGCCCGCGGCGAAGTGCCCCATCTGCACGTATAGCGTGCGCGACAGCTCGTAGGATGCGCCGGCCACCAGCATGGTTAGGCCGAACGCCAAGATAAGGCTGTGCAGTTGGCGCTTGTCGGCGTCGTCGGGGTCGGTCTGCGCCGGCAGCGAGTTCGCCTGCCGCTTGTCCATCTTCAGGTCGGACACGCCGTAGAACAGAAACACGGCGGCAACGGGCCCCATGCTGGCGCACATGAGCGTGGCCTCAAGCTGTCCGAAGAACAGAAACGCGAAGAACAGCACGCTGGAAAGCAGGTAGCCGATGGCGATGGCGGCGGCCGATTGCCTGATGGAAAGCATGCCGATGACGGCACCGAAATTCATCAGGAACAAGCCCGAGAACACGCCCGTTGCCAGGCCGAAGCCCACGGCGAACGCCGTGCCGGCGGCTCCGGGTGCGCCGGCGCCCAAGATAAGCAGCGTGCCTATAGCCATGCCCGCGGGGAAAACCCAGCGCGCGAGCACCGAGCCCAACACGCGGTCGAAGCTTTTGCGGAACAGGCCGCACGCCGCCAGCGTGGCGCACGTGGCAACAATGGATAGCAGGTATGTTTGATCGAGGATAGCCTCGCGATTGTCGAACCCGGCGTACAGGTTCATGCTCTGAAACGCCATGAGCGGCCACGCCAGCACGCACCCCAACGCAATGCCGATGCCCCAAATGGCCGGCGTCAGCAGCTGCGCCGTAGCGCGCTGTGTTTTGGCTTCCCTTTCCCCCAAAAGTGTCCCCCTCGGCAACTCATATCGATTTGCTTTCATTATAGGTATGCTTCACCCGCTGGGAACGCCCCGATTTTCGCGAATTCGCAAAACCCCAGTTCAGCGCATGTCATGTCTTTCGCACGATATGGTGAAATCGGCTCTCGTACCCGATTCGCGCCCCTCATCTCGCCCGGTATCGTCGGTTTCGTTGAGAAGACGAGAGAAGGAGGAGATGCATGGGCAAGCTTACGATGACGCGTCGCGCGTTCACGAAGTTGGCCGCCGCCACCGCGGCCGCCGCTGCCGTGGTTGCGCCTGCGGGCGCCGCGCTGGCTGAGTCGAGCACGGTCACTGCAAGCAAGGCGGGCGACACCAAGCGCGTGCGTTCCTGCTGCCGCGGTTGCGGCAAGATGGAATGCGGCGTGTGGGTTATCGTCGAAAACGGCCGAGCAATCCGCACCGAGGGCGACGAGAGCGCCTTCCATTCCATGGGCAACCATTGCGGCAAGGGTCAGGCGTCGCTGCAGGCGGCGTATCACCCCGACCGCCTGTACCATCCGATGAAGCGCACGAATGCGCGCGGCGAGGACGATCCCGGTTGGGTGCGCATCACGTGGGACGAGGCGATGAGCACCATCGCCGAGAAGCTGCAGGAAACCATCGACCGCTACGGCGGCGAGGCCATCTTCGGCATGTCCGGCACGTCGCGCATTTGGGGCATGTTCGCTTACGGCGCGCTCGGCCAGCTGGTCGGCAGCCCGAACATGTGCATCCCGTGGCAGGTGTGCAAGGGCCCGCGCTTCTTCGCCACCGCCATGAACTCCATGATGCAGGCTTCCTGGATGGAGACGGTTGGCCGCCCGAAGGTGTACACGTCCTGGGGCACCGGCCCGGAGCTTTCCAACTACGACGACTCGTGCCGTACCGTGGTCGACGTCGCCGAGAAGGCAGACACGCACATCATCGTCGACCCGCGCATGACCAACCTGGGCAAGGAAGCCGACATCTGGCTGAACCTGCGCCCCGGCACCGACGGCGCCATGGCCATGGGCTGGCTGAACATCCTCATCAACAACGAGCTGTACGACGACCTGTTCGCCAAGAAGTGGACCAACGGCCCGTTCCTCGTGTGCAACGACGTGGAGCCGTCCGGCTACGAGACGTACCGCTTCACGCGCGGCAAGTTCAACCTGAAGACGCGCCTGCTCAAGGAAAGCGACCTGAAGGAAGACGGCGACCCGCACAGGTTCATGGTGTGGGACAACCTGAACAACCGCATGACCTACTTCGACGCGGACAGCGGCCTGTGGGAAGGCGAAACCTGGAGCAAGCCTACGGCTGGCCACGAGGGCATGCAGGAGCACTTGGTGCCCGGCGTGTCGCAGGGTTGGGTGCCCGACCCTACGCCGTTCGATCCCGAGATCGACCCGGCGCTGTATGGCGAGTTCGAGGTTGAGCTTAAGGACGGCAAGAAGTCCAAGGTCACGCCTGTGTGGCAGCTGTTCACCGACCGCGTGAGCGAGTACACGCCCGAGAAGGTCTCCGAGATCACCGGCGTGCCGGCCGAGACCATTAAGGAGGCGTGCCTGATTCACGCCAAGCGCATTGACCCGTCCACCGGTTACGGCAACGGCGGCATCCAGTATCAGCTGGCCATCGAGCACAGCTGCAACGCCATCGCCATGTGCCGTGCCATGGACACCTACATCGGCCTGTCCGGTAACTGGGACGTTCCCGCAGGTCACCGTGGTGGTACGCAAGGCGACTTCGTGTTCAAGGCAGGTCTGGGCGCCGTGGCTCCGGGCATCCCGAACATCTCCGCCGAGGAGTTCAACAAGACGCTCGGCATCGAGGATTACCCGCTGCTTGGTTGGTGGCAGGGCTGGGCGGACGACGCCAGCGTGTGGAAGGCCATCGAGACGGGCAACCCGTACCCGGTCAAGGCCGGTTGGTGCTCCACGGGCGACTTCATGTGCATGTCGAACAGCCTGCAGAAGTGGAAGGCATTCCCCAACCTGGACTTCTTCGTGTGCGAGGACCTGTGGAAGACGCCGACCGCTGGCATGGCCGACATCCTGCTGCCCGCGCAGCACTGGCTTGAGACCGACTGCCCCCGCATGAGCCAAGGCCCCTCGGGCGGCCAGGGCGCAACCGTGCGCGCCATCGAGCCGCCGGCGGACACGAAGCACGACATCGAGATCGCCACGATGATCTACCAGTACATGGGCAAGCAGTGGGGCCCCGACGACAACAAGTGGCCTGACCGCATCGAGAACCTTGACATCATGCTGAACACCGGCCGCCAGGGTGCGCCCACCACGTGGGAAGAGTACCGCGACGACTTCGAGCAGAACGGCTGGAAGGACGCCAAGGTGGTCGCGCCCGACACGTGGGGCACGTATCGCCGCTACGAGACGGGCATGATGCCGCTGAAAGCCTACGGCGACAAGGAAGCGCTCGTCGAGTTCGGCAAGCCCGGTTTCGGCACCCCGACGCGCAAGATGGAGATCTGGTCCACGCTCATCGAGACGTTCATGCCCGATGACGAGGAAGACTTCCTGCCCACGTACAAGGAGCCGCCGCTGAGCCCGATCGCCGACCCGGAGATGAACGAGAAGTACCCGTTCACCGCCACCACCGGCCGCCGCATCCCGGTGTACTTCCACAGCGAGCATCGCCAGCTGCCGTGGTGCCGCGAGATGTGGCCGGCGCCGCGCATCGAGATCAACCCGCAGGATGCCGCGCGCTTGGGCATCGAGCAGGGCGACTGGGTGTGGATCGAGAACGACAACGGCAAGATCCGCCAGGTGGCCGACCTGTACCACGGCGTCGCGCCCGGCGTGGTGAACTTGGAGCACCAGTGGTGGTTCCCCGAGCTTGACCAGGCCGACAAGGGCTACGACCTGTGCGGCTGCAATTGCCTGGTCACTACGGGTAAGGGCTACCAAGACCGCATTTCCGGCACGAGCTACCTGCGCGCCTACCCGGTCAACATCTACAAGGCCACGCCGGAGAACTCGCCGTTCGGCAACCCCGTGCCGTGCGACCACAAGGGCAACGAGATCATTCACGACGCGTCTGACCCGCGCCTGAAGGAATGGCTGCCGAACTACGACATCCGCAACGAAGCGTAAAGGGAGGTGCGGAACATGACTCATTATGCGATTGCGACGGATCTGAACCGTTGCGTGGGCTGCCTGGCGTGCAGCGTCGCTTGCAAGGCCATGAACAATGTGCCGGTGGGCGATTACTGGAACAAGACGTTGCGCATCGGCCCGAACCCGAAGAAGGACGGCTGCGGCACGTGGCCGGACATCGAGATGTACTTCATGACCGTGCAGTGCCAGCATTGCAAGGACCCGGAGTGCGTGAAGGTGTGCCCGACCGAGGCGAGCCACATCGCCGAGGACGGCACGGTGCAGATCGACAAGTCGAAGTGCATCGGCTGCCAGTTCTGCGCCATGAGCTGCCCTTATGGCGTGCGTTACCTCAACACCGAGGAGCGCGTGGTCGAGAAGTGCACGCTGTGCGAGCAGAAGATCGCCCAGGGCGAGCTGCCGGCGTGCGTCGCCCAGTGCGGCGGCCGTGCGCGCTTCTTCGGCGACCTTGACAAGGGCATCGACAGCTTCGAGGCGCCGTGGGTGGTTGACGTCACCAAGGGCGACCCGAGCTACGACAAGACGCTGCACAACCGCATCACGCTGAAGGATTGCGTGCAGTCGTACAAGGAATCCGACGTGCATCACCTGCCTGACGTGGGCAATCATCCGTCGTTCGTGTACATCCTGCGCAACCGCGATTGGCAAGGGGAGGAATAAATCATGGAACTGCAATGGCCTTTGATTCTGTTCACCACCCTTATCGCCTGGGCCTGCGGCGTGTTCGGCGTGCAGGGCGTGCTGGCCTTGAAGGGCGCCGGGAAGAAGTCGCAGCAGCTGCTGGCGGTCTTGAGCTGCGTGCTGCTGGCGCTCGGCGGGATCGCGGTGTTCTTCCACCTGCAGCACTGGGAGCGCATCT
>NZ_CDRSTZ010000013.1:25237-44213 GCF_977052095.1 Senegalimassilia sp. | reverse complement strand
GTCTCGATGATGGTGTCGAGCTTTCGCTTCCAGGCTTCCGCGTCTCCCTCCAGGCCTTTCAGCTCTTCGAGGTGCAGCACCAGCATCCTCTTGAAGGTTTCGAACTCTTGGTTGTTCATCTCTTCTTGCCTTTCGTCCATGGCTCGGGCCTTTCCCTTGCCGGTGTCTATATTATACTATATAGTCATCAGCAAGTATATAGTAAACTACATAGGTTTTTGGATTTCTTTCCGAATCAGCCGCTTGATCTCGGCGTTCACGTTGCCGCAGTTCTCCAGGTACTCGATGACGTCCTTGTCCGTCTCGTTGTTGCACCTGCAAACGAACGTTCGCATATGGTTCTTGATGTACTTCACCGTAGCTTTCGTCTGAGCCGCCGTTGCCATAGAATCACCCCCTCTCGGCTGCGATTAGTATACTATATACGCGCCTTTGGGATGACGGCATGGCACATGAAAGCCGCCGGTGCCACTGACGGCTCCGACGGCTTTCATGCTGCTTACGCATTGCTGTCTATGTCGAACCCGCTACTCGAGCGTCCCACGAGTTTGCACCGACCGCTCTTGTCGCTTTCTCGACGTGTACAAGATAACAGCTTACCCCCGATTAAATGCGATTAAGTTGCCGAATCTGCTACATGTACCGCCATGCGCACCTGAGCGCATGGCGGTGGATGTAACGCTCGTTGCTCTCGGAGTAGCCCATGTCGTGAGCGGTGTTCACCGCCCCTTTGCCGTCTATGTATCGGTAATGGAGGCATTGGCCCCAGATGTCGTTCGCCTGGCCCACGCGGTTGATGACCCTTCGGACCTCTGCTCTGGCGCGCTCCCATTCGGCTATCTCGGCAGGTATGCGCTCGGCTACGTCGCACAGCCTGGCCACGCCCTCGGCCATCTTGTCTCCGACAGCCGAGTTACCGCCGCCGCCCTCGCCGCCGGTCGATGCCGTGATGGAGTACACCTGCGATTCGATGCGCTCCTTCTCGGCGATTAGGCTCTCGATGTTGCGCGTCGCGCGCTGGTAGGATTGCAGGTAGCGGCGAACCTCGGATTCGTTGTAATCGGTCAATCAATCACCTTCTCTTTCCATCGTCTTCGCACGCTCCTGCTGCGGCGCACGCCCATGCGAGGAACGCGAGCGATACGGCCATTCCGCCGAAGAAGCACCCGGCGATGAACCATCCTGCGGCGTTCATTCGCGCACAACCTCTCGCCCGCACTTCGGGCAGTAATTGAACGTCCCCTTGATGCGGTAGCCCTCGTAATCCTCGACGCGGTTGCCGCACTCGCTGCATTCGAAGCCGTTGTCGCAGGCTCCCATCTCGTGCCAGTCGTAGACGTTTCGACACGTCGGGCGATCAATGAGATCTGCCAGCAGATGGAATATATCTCCCTTGCCGACGACCGCGCGGATTGCGCTGAGCGCCATGGCATTGTGCACTTGCGGTGAGCGCAGAAGCGGCACCCTGTCAATATGCTCGTCGAGACCGCGCAACTTTGCCGCAACCTCTCTGCGCTCTTCGTCGCTAATCATCACTCCCACTCCCTTCCGCAGTTGCCGCAGCAGCGCAGCGGGACCACGCCGAGGCCGTCCACGACCACCGCATCTTTGCGCGTAAAGGCGCCGCAATGCGCGCATCTCCAGTAAGCACCGTTATGCTCCTGCTTCGCCGTCGGCCTATCGATGATGTCGGAAAATCGCTGGAAAATCTCGCTGCACATCACCTCTCCTCGAAGCCCGGCGAATTCGCATAGGTCCTGCATCACCGCCGACACATCGCCAAGTTCGCAGACTCCATTGGGAAACGTGTCTCTCCACGCCTTGGCTTCACTCGCGAGTTTTGCGGCAACCTCTCGCCGCTCCTCGTTGCTAATCATCGCCGCACCACCCCTCCGGCATATCGTCGACCCTGCGCTTGCTCGTGTACGTGATATCGATGATTCGCTCGAGAATGAACTGCTTCCCGCAGCTCGGGCATTCGTACGCATCATCGTATTCGCCCTCGAACTCCCAGCTGTCGGTGTCTACGTATCCGCACCAGGGGCAAGTGATCTCATCCTTATGCCATTGTTCGTTTTCCCATGCGTGTTCGCGTTCGAACCGCTTCTCACAATCGTCGCACCACGAACGCCCGAGCTTCCCCGCGATGGGGCCGCATGTCCACGGCTCGAAGTTCGGCGTTGGTTTGCCGCATAAATCACATGTGTACATGTCGCTCATGGCAAGCCCCTACTCGTAATCTTCCAAGGCCCGGCGAGCGACAAGGGCTGAAACCGTCGCTTTACTCAGGCCGTATTCATCGGCCAGCCGCTCGATCAGGCGGCGGAGGAACCTCGCGGAATCGTCCGCGTACCCACCCTCATCCTGGGCGCACCAGATATCGAGTTGCGCGTCAGCCGCGAGTTGAAACCTCTCATCTTGCTTGATAATCATCGAAGCCTCCTCAAGACCTCGACCGTTCCGCCGTCCGGGTCTATTGCCTGCACCCGGACATCTCGGGGCAGGTTCCAATCGGCCTCCTTGTCGGACACGATGCAATGCATGCAGTCTCCGGGCATCAATCCGTCGTTTATCGGGGACACCTGCCTGCGCTCGTGGAACGCGTACCATCCCTCGTGCACGCACCCGCTCGCGTCGGTGTACCTGATGCGCGGAATCTGCGGCATCGGCTCCGTTTTCGGCAAATCGCCGTCTTTCACGCTCACGACGTCGGCCATCCTGCGGTTCCAATCCTTCGCCGGGTCTTCCGACACGGCAGAGGTCCTGATGCCGCAATGCCGGCATTCGACGATTCGCCACGAGCCGAAATGGATCACCCGGGGTTCGCCGCCGCAAAACGGGCATGGCTTCAGCTCCATTTCATCCTCCTAACGTTCGGCCAGAACGGCCATCTGGATCGGGGTAATCATCATTCGTCATCCTCCTCCTCGGCCGGAAGCTCCACGCCGCCGCCGAGCACGCAGCGCCCGACCTCGCGGCAGTTCGTCCATATGGGCCTTCCGGCCAATCCGCACTCCGTCTTGGTTCTGTAGCGCCCCATCTCGTGCGGGCAGCTCTCCGGCTCGGGGTCGGCGAACAGGCTGAGCTGCCCGGGAAACTCGCTCTTCATCGGCGCATCGGGCGGCTCACTTCAGCCACCTTTCCTTGAACCCGCTCAAATCACGGTCACCAGTTTTCACCGACCATGCCAAATCGCTCAGCATGTCGCTTACGGCGATGCTCGTTTTCGTGATCTCGAACGCCGCCATGTCGAGCATGTGGGCCACGTCGCGCGGGTCTGCGCTTGCGTCGCTGGCGGCATCGGGGCCGCAAGCGGCGCGCAGCTGCTTCGCCCATCCGCCATCGATCGCATCCACCATTCCCGCCGCATAGGCGGCGCCGATGGGGTCCACGCCGTCCCTGGGCGCGAAATCCCGCATGGCCTCGGTTTCCACCGCCTCGATTTCATCTGCGACGGCCAGGACCTTCGAAGCGTCCATCACGCATGCACCGCCTTCCGAATCGCATCCGCCCATTCCGCGAAGACGCCATCGCCCATGGCGTCGGCCAGCCCGAGCAACGCTTCGCGGTCGACCTCGCGCCGGTTGCCCCTAGCCCTCCACGCCATGCCGTCTTCGATGAGCTGGCGCAGCTCGCGATAGCCCTTCGCCGTCATCGCCGCCGAATAGGAGCCGCATTGGCCGCGCCGCTCGAACTCGTCTGCCTTGTCGTCCGCCCAATCGAGCCAATCTTCGGGCGTTATCTTCGGCGCGCTCATTTGCCCATCCTCTCGCCGCAGACCGGGCAATATGCGGCCTTGGGCGGCACGCCTTTGCGCCACGCCGTGGCGGTCACGTACGAGCCGCACCGCTTGCACGCGCCCTCATGTCGGGATTCGTACAGCACAGGCGGATTCGATTTCGGTTTCTTGCTCATAGGTACCTCGCCTTCTTCTCGGCCTCGTGGCATTTCCCGCAGTGCATGTCGAACGCGAGCGGGCAGATATCACCGGGGCACTTGCCCGCGGAGGAAAGCTGCTCGCACTTCGTCTCGATCGCGCATCTGCGGTAATAGTCGCGCTGCTTAATCGCCTCGTTGGCGCGGCGCACCGCCTCCTGGAAGGCGTGGCGGTACGCCGCCACCTGCAGCTCGGCGATTTCACGCGGCACGGTGTCGTTATGCTTGACCTTGCGGCGCGCCATGGCTCACCTCCGATGCCTTGTACTCGACTTCGTAAACCTCGCTCATGTACGTGTCCCGGTTGCGCATCGCGAGCAAATCCGCCTCATATCGCTCCTCGAACACGGCCACCGGCTCATCGTCGCAGGTGACCACGTATACCGCGCTCATCAGTCCATCCTTACGGGCATGATGCACGCCTGGAAGCCGTCTGCGGTCACGTAGATGGGCTTGACGGGGCTGATGATCTCTATGCGCACCTCGTCGGCGGGAGCCGCTCCGAGCGCGTCTGCCAGGTACTGGGCCTGCATGCCCACATGGCACTCTCCGTCGTAATCGATCGCCTCCAGCTCCTCCTCGTACGCGCCCGTCTCGTCGTTGCGGGAGAGCAGGCATTCGGGGCCGATCTGCATCCGCACGTATCCCTTGCCGATAGCCTGGGCGCGTTTGACCGCGCTGCGAAGGTATGCGAGGTCGAAGGCGGCGGACGCGATGCGCTCGCCGTCGAAAAGCTGCTTGACGTTCGGGAACTTGCCCTCCACCGTGCGCGTGGTCCACACGCCCGCATCGGTCTTGGCCTTTATCTGGCCCGCCGATGCCGTCAGCACCACGTTGCCGCCGCATTTGACGGACAGCACGCCGTCGAGGAATGCGACGGGCGCGCAGCATTCGAACGGCGAGCCGTCGATGTCCATCCACGCCCGGCCCACGCGGAAAGAGTCCGTGCATTCCATGGTCAGCGTGGCCCCGTCCGATGCGATGCGCGCGCACGTGAACACCTTGCGGGCCTCGTCCTTCTTCGCGGCGAACGGCTTGCACGCAGACACCATGGCCGCGAGTGTCGCGAAGTCCAGCACGAGCGAATCGCCCTCGACGTCGGGGAAGCCGGGGAAGTTGCCCGGGTCCAGAGCGGGCAGGTCGAACGCCGTCTTGCCGCACTCGACGATGATTCCGCGCCCTCCGTCCCTCAGGGTGACCGCCTTATCGGGAAGCGTCTTCACGACGCCGGAAAGCGCGAGCGCGGGCACGAGGGCGCATCCCTCTTCCTCGACCAACGCCATGGCGAAGCACCTGACGGACTCGTTCATGTCGGTCGCGGCAGCGTCGAGTCCGTCCCCGCGCGCATCGAGCAGGATGCACGAGAGATAGTCCACCTTCGCCGCGCGCGCCAGTTTAGCCGGGGCGGAAATCGCCTGCTCCAGCGCGTCTTTGCTAATCGTTATGTTCATCTGCGTCCTCCATCATGTCGAAAATCGATACCTCATCGCGCCTGCGCTCCGCTTCGCGCAGGTTTTTGACGGCTTCTCGGAAATACGAGGGCTTCAGCTCGATGCCCACGTACTCGCGCCCCATGAGAATGGACTGGTAGCCCTCCGAGCCGATGCCGCCGAAAGGGGACAGGATCACATCCCCCGGGTTGCTCCACAGCCCCACGCATCGCTCGATGACGTCGAGCTGCAACGGGCAGATGTGGCGCTCATCGTCCGCGTCTTTGGCGTTGCGCCCGTTCAATGTGTTGGATTGGTCGATGTCCATCCACACCGGCGATGCCCATTCCTGCCACCGGGAGACGGGAAACTCCTCGGACGTGTGGCTGATGGGTTCGGGGTTGTCACCGGGCTTGCGCATGACCACGACGTAATCCGGCACGCCCTGGCGGCTCATAGACGAATCCTTGCGGATGGTCTTGTGCAGCAATCCCAGAGCCTTGGTGCGCTGCATGGCCGTGACCGGGTTCTTCCAGATGGTCACCTCGGAGTGGTAGACAAACCCTGCGCGTTCGAACGCCCGGATGACGTCCCCGCGGAAATCCTTCAGGCCGATGATCCCATCGCGCTGCTTTGATTTCGGCAGGTTCATGCAGTGGATGCAGCAGCTCCGACCGGGCATGAGCGTGCGGTACAGCCCATCGATCAGGAAATCGAACTGCTCCCAGAACTCGGCATCGTCCTTGCAGTTGCCCATGTCGTGCTCGCTGTCGCTGTAGGTGTAGAGGCTGGCGAACGGCGGGCTGAACACGGCCAGCCCGAACAGGTCATCGGGGAATTCCTCCAGGCGCTCCACGCTATCGCCCAGAAGCATCTGCCAGCATTTGCCCTCGGCGTCCGCGTAGGCCGCATCGGGCACGTCCGCCTCGGCGGCGCCTGCAATCTGCCGCTCGGTCTCTTCCGCCATCGCGGCGATCATGCCGCGCTTCGTCTCCTGCATCTGCTCCTCTTTTCGCTTTATCGCGTCCACCGACGACGATTCCTGGACGGTGGTGAACACATGGGCCTCGACGGGCTTTCCCTGGCCGAAGCGCCAGCAGCGGCGCACGGCCTGATAG
Source organism: Senegalimassilia sp. (assembly GCF_977052095.1). NCBI lineage: Bacteria > Bacillati > Actinomycetota > Coriobacteriia > Coriobacteriales > Coriobacteriaceae > Senegalimassilia > Senegalimassilia sp. Next base: position 37,729 of record NZ_CDRSTZ010000013.1, on the reverse strand, counting down.
AACTGCTCGTAGCTGTAGGACAGGCCGCAGAACGCCATCAGGTGGCACTGCTGCCAGTTCATTCCGAACCCGCAGATGCTCGGCTTGCTGACGATGACGCGGTATCTCCCTTCGGCGAACCCGGTCATGGCGTCCGCCTTGCTCTCGGCGGAATCGCTGCCGCGAACCTCGACCGCATCGGGAATCGCCTTGGCCAGAGCCGCCGATTCGTCGTTGTAATCGCACCATACGCACCATTGCCCGTCCGATGCGTTGACCATGGCCGCGAGGTTCTCCACCTTCCAATCAAGCCCGGCCTTGCGGGCGCGGCGCTGGCCGGCCAAACCCTCCTCGGGCAGGGCGAACAGCACGCCGTCGGGGACGTATCCCGAATCGCCCGTGTGCGTCACGATGTCGAGCGCGGGAAGCTCGTATCCGTCATCGGGGTATCCGATATCGCCGGGGCGGGAGATCATGACGGCCCATGTGGCCATCCATCGGTAGAAGTCCGCAGCCGCATGGTTCTTGAGCCGCCATTTCGACGTGTCCCCGCCGTCGTGGGTGAAGAACATGGCCAGCATCTCCTCGCGCTTCATGGCGCCCACGATTTCGGCGTGCGTGCCGAGTTCCATCTGGTCGTTCGGGGCGGGCGTGGCGGTGCAGCACAGAACATAGGGGACCATGCTCAGCTGCTCGGTCAGCGCCGTGCGGGTCTTGGAGTCGTGGGCCTTGATGATGCTCGATTCGTCCAGGACCACGGCCGCGAAGTCCATGAAGTCGAAGTGGGAAGCCATCTCGTAGTTCGTCACGTAGATGCCCGATTCCCCCGCCTGCGAGCCGTCTCGCACGAACCTCGCGCTCATGCCGAACTTCTCGGCCTCCCCGACGGTCTGCATGCCGACGGTCAGCGGGGCGATGACCAGCGCCCGAGCGCCCGTGTGCTCGACGCATTGGCGCGCCCATTCGAGCTGCATGGCGGTCTTGCCAAGGCCGCAATCCGCGAAGATGGCGGCCTTTCCGCGCCTGCACGCCCATCGCACTATGTCGCGCTGCCACTCGAACAGCATCTCGTTGACGTCGCGGGCTTCGAACCCCTCGGGCGCGACGCTCTCGCGCTTCGCCCGGAGGAACTCCCGATATCCCCGCGCGCTCATGACAGCAACACCGCCGCAAGCCCGAGGAATATCGCGAACGCGGCAAGCCCGCACGCCACGCTAACCGCGCCCATGCTCGCCCTCCTGCCCGACGAACGCATGCACGGAGATGTCCCCGCCGCCCAGCTCCTCGGCCACCTCGAGCAGCTGCGCCTTGTCCACGGTCACGGTCATGAGGTCGCTCGCGCTTTGCGGCTTGGGCTTCGCGGACACGAAGCAGCATGCGCCGTCGTGGTTGCAGCACGTCGCGTAATCCACCTCGTACATCTCCGCCCCGACGCACAGCATCACATCGCATCCGGCGACGCACTGCGCGAGTTCGCTCATCAGCTCATGCACTTTCATCTCTAATCTCCTATCTCGGTTCGAACCAATCGCAACCCGAATCGCTCGGCGTTGCCCCTCGCTCGATTTCCTCCGTTCCGTCCGCGTCGCACACCCACACATCGCAGGCGTCGGCGATTGCCTGGCGGGCGTTCTCGATGATCGGCTTCGCCCTGGGAACCCCGCATGCCGGGCGCACAATCAGGCTCGCCATCATCGAGTCGAACGCCCTCATGGCATCGCCGACCCCGCCGTTGAACACGTGGCCGTGGACGCAATCGGCGCACGTGGCGCTCCTGCGCATCGCCTCGTAGGCGGCTTCCCGTTCGGCGCAGTGCCTGTCCCAGGCAAGCGCGCCGCCGTATCGGTCGCACATCACCAGACCGCCTTCCAGCCGTTGCGCGAGAGCGCGTCCATCTCGCCTATAGGCTCGTCCACCAGCAGGTAGCACCATCGGCCCCGCGAGTGCTGTGGGAGCGCCGGGGCGATATCGGAATCCCTGCCGTCGTTGAACCAGAACCAGAGCCTGTGGCTCTCGACGGCCCCATGGTGCAAAAGCCGCCCGTCGGCGTCCCTCAGGTTGTTCCCGAAGCCGCACAGATGGATCACGGGGCCGTCCGCCCCGCCCAGGGAGCGCGGGACGACGTGATGCCCCTCGGGGTGCGGTCTGCCGCAGATGGCGCACCATCCCGGCTTATGGGAAGGCCCCGCCATGTTGTGCCGGCTGTATCGGCTCATGTACTCGGTCACCGGCTTCCACCGCCTATCTGCTCGTCGGTGAACGTGTCGTAGCACGTCGGGCATTCCCATTTCGCCGTCTGCTTGTTCCGGTACAGCTTCGATTGGCACAGAGGGCAAACCGGGTTTTTCGCCGCAACGGCGGGCGCGGCTCCAGCCGCTGCCGCGCCGCCTGTTGCGGGCAAGGTAGTAGTGCTTTTTAGAGCACTACTACCTTTTGTTTTGTTTTGTTTTGTTGGCATTGCGTTTTGCTTGCCGCCGCTTTGCGCTCGCTTATGCGGTCGCTTTGCGTCCGCATTCTCCCATCGCGCTTTAGCGGATGACCTGGCCTTTTCGCTTTTAGCCTTGTACGTTTCGATGTTTTGGGCGGCTCGCGGCGAGATGATTTCGCCGCTGTCGGAATCCTGCTCGAAAAGCCCTATCGAAACCATGGCCGAAACCCACGTTTTCAGCTCGTCTTCGCCGGTGCATAACGTGTGGCAATGCACCCGCAATGCGCCCGCATCGCAAACGCATATGCCGCGCTCGTCGCGGTGCATCTGCTCGAGCAGATACCAGTACGCATCGACCGCAGCGCCGCCCATCTCGAGCCGCAGCTGCATCACTTTGGGGTCTGTCGCGGCGGTGGTCGAATGGTCGAAGTACATCAAAACGTCTCCACCTCGCCCTCTGGCGCGTGCGGCTGCATTGAATCGACCACCCGCACGGCTTCCTCGATATCGCCCAGGCTGAACGATTCGGGCGGCTTTCCGATCGCCGCGCCCACGTGCTCCATGGCATCTCGCACCGACACGCCTCGCGACTTCGCGCGGACTAGCGCCGCGCGATACTTGTCCATCTGGTTTTGCGGCGGCTGTCGCGGCACCTGCCGAGGCGGCATCGCGGCGTTCTGGCCGTCGTCGTCCTCATCGCCGCATATGCCCCAGTCGATGCTCGCAAGCTGGCGCTTGGCGTACGTGAGCATGCTGCCGTTGCTCTGGGGGTTCGGCACGAACTGCACCGGGTAATCGGACAGGTGCAGCGCATCGCCGGCGCCCACGACCTCGCTAACCAGAACGGCCTCGCCGTTCTCGAGCTTCACGCGCTGGGCGTAGGCTATGCCGTGCTTGGCGCACGCCTTGCGGATGCACCCCTGCACCGCCGCCAAGGTCGCATAGCGGCTTTTGTAGTGCGGGTTGGCGCCGTCCAGCTCGGGCTGCTTCACGTCGCACCACGCCGCCGCGTAGCGTTCCTGCAAGCTGGGATTCTCGCTCATACCGCAAGCCTCGCCATCTTGCGCTCGGAAACGCCGAGGGAGACCATCAGGCGCTTGACCTGCTCCGCCTGGGACTCCGTGCCCACGAACGAGAACGAGTACCTGCAAAGCGGCTCGGCTTGCGCCTGCGGGGCGCTCTCGCGCGGCTGCGGGGCCGGATTGGGCTGCGGGGCGGCATCCGGTGCCGAAACCTTCTCGCGGAGCGCACGCGCCGCCTCTGCGTGCGCAGCGGCGGCGGCCTCGGCATCGCGCAGCCGCTTGTCCTCGGCGAGCGCCGCCCTCACATCAAGGGTGCGGCAATAAGCCGCATCGGCTTCCACGGGGTGCGCAAGCCCTGCCCCCGCGATTTCATCGCGGTCGCGCACGGCCTGCACCACCATGTCATCGAGCGTGTTGCACGCCTTGTTCCCCGCCCATTGCTTTTGCATCAGCTTGGGTTCGGCCCCGATAAACACGTCCAGCGTTATCAGCTCGACGAGCGAGGGGGCAACGGATTCGTACTCCCCCTGCAGGAGCGAGCGCCGGGCTTCGGCCCAGAGCCTGTCGGCTTCGGCGATCTGCTCGCCGGTCTTGTCGTACACCGATTTCAACCGGTCGCGCAGGTCGTTCAAAGCCCCGTCCGCTTCCGACAAGGCGGCTTTCACGTCCTTGTCCATGGCCTTGCGCTTGTCGTTGATGGCGTTCGCCGCCTTGTTGATGTCGGCGCGAAGCCCGCGAAGCTGCTTGACCTGCTCCTTGTCGGCCGGGTTGATTTCCACGCCACCGAAAAACCGCTCCACGTTCGCCACAAACTGCTCGATGGCGTCGAGGTTGCCGATTTTCGCCGTCGGCAGCGTGTAGGCGATGGCCGGTTCCGGCACCTTGGCCAGATTCGCCGGCTCCACCACCTCGGCATGCACTTCCTCAGCGTTCACCTTGGCTCTCCTTCCAATGTCACGATCACGCGGGGGTCCGCCTTGTTGACCCGGTACAGATCGGGAAGGTTCCCCGCTATCCATCTCCAGTTGTCGTTTTCGATGACCCCGCTCACCACGAGGGCATCCAGGATGTACTTCTTGGCGCTGCTGATGTTGTCCTTGTCTCGCCGCATGTCCGGCTCCACCCACTCGAAGGACACCAGCACGGGCGGCTTCATGGGGACCAGCTTCGCGGCCTTGATGGCCCACAAGACGCGCTCCTGCGTCTCGCGCTTGGCCGTTGCCCCGGCATAGGGGTTGGTCCGGCAGCTGCGCGTGTACTCGTTGAGGCTGGGCAGCTTGCCCGGAATCTCGAAGCGTTGAATCATGACGCGCTCGCATCCTCGGCCTCTACTGCCGATTTCGCGTCCTTCCACGTGTCGGCCAGAAAGAACGTCGAGGGGTTCACGATTTCGTGCCACCGCTCGACGAGGTCTATTTCGTCGACGTCCGATTTCCTGAAGTTGATGCATCGCGCCAGCTTCGGCCGGAGCATCACCATGTAGCGCGAGAGCACGCTGTACAGGTTATGGTCGCGCCTCAGCTCGCGCGCGTCGGTGATGGGGATTCCGCGCCGCCTGGCCGCATCGTAGATGTTGTCCCGCTGGAAGCTGCCGTTTCCCCGCTCGGCCTCGATGTGGGCCAGATGCATGATCTTGCGGAACAGCGCGGGGTTCTCGCGAATCCAGAGGCATGCGCGGTCCACCTTGTCCCGCGGAGTCTGCGCGCTCACCTGCCGACCTCGCACATCTGGGATTGCGCGTAGTGCACGCCGCGCTCGTATCCGCGGTTGTACGCGGTCACCGAGCAGAACACGACCGCGAGGGCCAGCAGGAGCATCACGATGCCCATGAACCCCGCCCAAATCTCGTCCCCGGTGAGGTCCGAGCCGAGCAGGTGATATACTTTCCCCGGCTTCTCTGCCGTTTGCGCGTCACTTTTCCAGGGTCGGCGCGCATTCTTTTTTTCTTCGGGGCGGCTCTTCGCCGCCTGGTTGCCTGTTCGCATGTATCCTCCTAACGAAAATCGATGCGGCGGGCTGTATGTCCGCCGCATAAATCGGCTCCGGCACGCTCACGGTCGCGTTTCCGACCTCGAACGTGCCGGGGGCAAACGCCATCGGCTTGTCTTCCATGGCATATGTCCTTTCCTCTGCTTCTCTCATGCCGAATCAGGCCGAGGGAGGTCATGGCGGGTCAGCTCCCCGCTCGCGCCCTTGGCGGCTTTTCATCGGCTATTCGGTTCTCAAGGTGCTTCGCCCAAACAGGCGTGCGCGCGGCGGCGCACGGCCTTGGCACGGGGCGCGTTGCGGGATTGCGTTTCGCCGGAAGATTGCAACAGAACCGGCAATGACCGCATCGGGCCGCGCCCGGCCCAGATATCGTCCGCGAGGTCGCGCTTCAGGCCCAGAAAGGAGGGTTTGCCCTAGCCGCCGCGCGCACGCCCGTTTGGGGATTGCGTACCGAGCAGGCACGGAGACGGCAGCAAACGCGTAAGCTGTCGGTTAGTTGTTGGGTAGGAGCATCGACAGGGAATCCCCGCCGCCCATGTACTGGGGCAGGACGCCGTCCCATTTCTCGATGAACATCTTCCGGAAGTTGCGCTCGTCCAGGCTGTCGGCCAGGACCTTGTTCGTCTGCGCCTGAATCTCGGCGGTCTCCTGCTCCACCTTCGCGGTGAGCTGGTCGCGCTCGGCAACCTTCTGGCGCTCGACCGCCGCCTTGTACTCATCGGGCAGCGTTACGTTCTTGATCTCGACGCTGACCACCTGGATGCCGTATGGTTCCAGGCGGTCCTGCACGGCCCTGAGCATCTCGGCGGAAAGCTCGTCGCGCTTCTCGATGGTCTCCTCGAGGGTGAACTTGGCGTTCGCGGCCTTGAACCCATCGGACAGAATCGGCGCCACGATGCCTTCCATGTGGTTGCCCAGGAACTTCGAATACAGCTCCTCGGCGCGCTCGGGGTCGACCACCACCTGGGCGGTAATCTCCTGCGTCACGGACTGGTTATCCTTGGATGCCGTCGAGTATTCGGCGGTCACCTGCTGCTGCGTGCAGTCGATTTTGTGGTAGCTGTCGACCGGCAGCTTCATGTGGATGCCCTGGCCCTCGGTGCCCACAACGTTTCCGAAGCGGGTCACCACCGCTACCTGGCCGGTGCCGACCACGCTGATGCACCCCAGGAGCAGGACCAGGACGACGACCGCGAGCACCGCAGCGACGGCGATTCTGCCAGCGCACAGCTTCTGGTCGGTGACCTCGCGACCATATCGATCTTCATATGTAATCTCTTTAACGAATAGCGACATGCGAACCTCCTTATAGTCGGCTGCTGCCGCCTCCGTGCCTGTTCGGTTTTCAAGGTGCGTTTCGAATCGGATAACCGAGAGCGGGTCGCTAGACGAATACGCAGATCAGATAAGCCGCGCATGCCACCATCGCTACGGCGGGGATGGCCAAGCAGAAGGCGAACAGCCCGCAGAGGATTCCGGCCAGGAAATCGTTCATGAAGAACGTCTTGCCGATAATCCAGTCGATGGGGCGATTGAGTAGCGGTCCGCTCCTGCTTTCCGCAATCTGCTCCCGCACGAACTCGCGGTCTTCTTCGGTCATCATCCCTACTCCTCGATTCCGGCGGCCCGCCTGACGTCCGAATCCACCTGCTCCTCGGATACCCCGAACAGCGCGGCCACCATCTTCTGGACCGCCCACGCCTCCGATGCGCAGCGCAGGTTCTCGCGCTCGCGCAGCCGGTAGCGATACCCGTCAATCGTGGCGGCGAGCGGGTCTGCGCAGTCGACGGCGGCTAGCGCCATATCTGCTTCGACCATCGCCTTGCAGTACGGCGCGGCGAGCCTGACGGCTTCCTCGTAGGTCGGCGCGAACGCCGGCTTCGCTTCGCTCATGGCATGTTCCTTTCGGCAGAATCTCCCGTGAAGGGAGGTGAGAAATATGGACGAGAAGGACTTTGATAAGCACCTGGAAGACAAGTCCAGGGATGCCGCAATCGAGCGGGCGATGCGCCTTGCGGAATCTGCGCTGTCCGGGGCAACGGACGCGGGAACGATTCTGCGGGAGCCTGGCTTGGTGGCGGACTTCGTCACGGAGCTTGCCGTTAGGCTTGCTGCCCTTGACGACGCGCAGATGATAGTTCCCAAGGGAGAGTTCTAGTACGCATCTGCCCGCATGCGACGCTCGCGACCCGCAACGCAAGCTCAACATCGGTTCTGGTCGGGGCGTCGCTTTCGAAAATCCTCGTCGCGTACCCGCACATGGCCACGAGCATCCGCGTGCTCGGATTCATCTCCTGCTCCTGCTGGCCCTTTTCGCCAGCCTTCTCTTCTTCGCTCATGGGGTTCATCTCCTTACCTGTTGACCATCCATCCGACTCCCAAGCCCACGAAGAACGCGACTGGGAGAATCAGAGATGCGATCAGCTCCATGTGGTGCCCCTTATGCCGATGCCTGGTAAAAGTCATCCGTTGAGCAACCAAACGCTTGCGCAATCGCGACCACATTCGCAAAGCTAGGAACATTAGTTCCGGTCTCATAACGCGCAATAGTGTTCAAGGAGACATCGGCTGCTTCGGCCAAATCCTCCTGCTTCCAATCGCGTTCAGCCCGCTTTACGCGAAGCTGACGGGCAAAAAACTCCGGGCTATACCTCATTCGAAAACCTCCTATCAAAGCAGTTTCTGTTACATCCACGATGTAACTGTTTCCTCATGATATTCAACCATGATGTAATGTCAATACGAAAATGTACATCTGCATTGAACTTTTTACATTGCGCATGTAAGATATGCAGCGTCAGGAGGTGCTAATGATGGAACTACAGCTGCAGAAGCTGCGCAAAGCAGCGAATATGAGCCAACAAGAAATGGCAGATGCGTTGGGCGTTAAGAAACGCACATATGGCTCGTGGGAAAGAGGAGAAGCCACAATGTCGTTTCCGCAGGCTATCGAATGTGCACGCGTCTTAGGCTGCACGACTGATGCACTTGCCGGCATCAAGCAGCAAAGCTATGCAGACGAAACGCAAGCGAACCTGAACGACTACTACGAGTCCATGGACGACGAGAGCAAGGCCGCCATAACCGAGACGGCCAGGATAATGAGCGGGAAGGAGTAGCGGGTAAGGTTTTCTTGACGGCGGCAAACGGCCAATGCTATATATCGGCGTGAAGAGGTTGCGAGACGGTACGTCCGGCGCAATCCAAGGAACCGCCGAAGAGCGGTTCTCTTGTTTAACGGCGAAAACGGCAAACAGAAAGGATATAAGATGGGTGACAAAGAGAGTCAAGAAGTGGTGATGGCGATAGATGCCCAACCGGAGACGCGAAAAGGTGTCTATTCCAACTTCGTTTCGCTGCAATCGAGCGAGACGGAATGCCTTATCAACTTCTGCCTCATCGACGGGAACAATCCCGATGGACACATGACGGGCGTTCTCGTGTCCCGGGTAATCATGCGAAACGAGCAGCTTATCGACTTGCGAGACGCCATCGACCGCCAGATAATCGCGAACGCAAGCGTACACGGTACCAAGAATGAATAGCAACGTAGCTATCAGATGGGTAACGAGCCAAGCTAGCCCTGCAATCAGCATGAGCGCAGGCGCGAGCACGACAGCAAAGCAGCAACCGGAAACCGTTTACATGTACCTCGACGAATCAGGAAACTTTGATTTCGGGCCAAACGGATCGGAGATGTTCATCATGACGTGCGTGGTGATGAACCGTCCCTTTCGAATGTCTCACGTGCTGATGGACTACCGCTATGACTGCTTGGAAAACGGCGTGGAGATAGAGAAGTTCCATGCATGTGAGGACACGCGGGACGTTCGGCTCGGCGTGTACAGAAGGCTCGCCGCTTTAGGCTCCGGCGTAAGGGCATACTCCGTGTCCATCGAAAAAGACCAGGTTCCGGAAGACATGAGGAAAGCGAGCGCGCTGTACTCGGAAGTGTTCTCGTGGATAGTCGAGGAAGTGCACCGTAACGAATGCGGGCCTGATACGGCAAAGGCAATAGTCGTGACCGACAGCCTGCCGAAGCAGGCGCGCAAAAAGGAAGTAGAGGGGCCGCTGAAAACGTTCATGAAACGAGTCTTTCAGGGCAACGGCATCCCCTATTCCCTTATGCATCACTGCTCGAGCTGCGACCCGAACCTGCAAGTTGCGGACTACTTTTGCTGGGCCGTACATAGGAAGCTGGTCAAGGGGCTTGACTGGCCGTACAGCGTGATTGAGGGGTTCGTCAAAGAGCGCGGCATCGCGAGCGTAAAAGAAAGCGGGGACGCTTAGCGCCCCCGCCCGACCGCCGAACCTATCTATCGAAGAACCCCTTGGGTTCGTGTCGGAACGGCGGAACCTTTCATGGATATTATATCGGAAACTGATTTAACTTGACAGTCGCTATATGTTGTGGTTTACGACGTTGAAACACTAGAAATAGTGCAGGAATGTGACAGCACCACGTAAAATGCCGGGAGCGCGGGTCAGGCGCTCCCAGAGGGTTCCTTCGCACACGCGGTGGAGGAACGGGCTGATTATACAAGAAGCCCCCGCGCATAAGGGCGGCAACCCTGCGCGGGGACTCTCAGAGAGCCAATCGAATACACGAAAGGCAAGGTGAATCATACCATGCTCGAATTGCCTGTGGGCAGGTACGTCATGTACCTCAGGAAATCGCGCGCCGACGAGGAGCGCGAGAGAAACGGCGAGTTCGAGACGCTCGGCAAGCACGAGCGCGAGCTTTCCGCGATGTGCCGGCGCATGGCGGTGCCGGTCGAGATGCCGCCGCTGCGCGAGCTGGTGAGCGGCGAGAGCATAGCGGCCAGGCCGCGTTTCCAGGAGCTGATGGAGATGGTGCAGGCGCGCGAGCTTGCTGGCGTCGTGGTGCACGCCGTGGACAGGCTAGGGCGCGGGGACATGATGGAGTACGGCTACATCCTCTCCGCGTTCCAGTTCACGCGCACGCTCATAGTCACGCCCGGCAAGGTGTACGACCCCGCAGACCCCATCGACCTGCAGCAGCTTCAGCTTCAGATGTTCTTCGCCAACACAGAGATGACCGGCATCAAGCGCCGCATGAGGGAGGGCAAGGACCAGGCCGTGAGGGACGGCCAATTCATAGCCGCGCACGCTCCGCTGGGATACGACAAGGTGCGCGACGCGCGCGGCATGAAGACGCTCGCGCCCAACGAATGGGCCGCGTGGGCGCGCCGGGCCTTCGAGTGGACGGCCGACCCGGCAATCTCCATGAGCGAGATATCCCGCAGGTTGAAGGCGGCGGGAGTGCCCGGGCAGTGGGACCCGGCGAGGGTGAAGGTGCTCATACGCAACCCCGCGTACAAGGGCATGGTGTCGTGGAACGTGAGGGTGACCAAGATCAAGGGCCGCGACGGCATGACCATCGAGAAGTGCCACGCCAAAGGGGACGAGCCGATACTCGCCGACGGGCTGCACCCGGCCATCGTGGACGATGAGCTGTGGGACGCGGCGAACAGGCGCCTGAAGGCCGGCGAGTCGCACGCCAAGCGGTCGGCCCCGCTCAGGAACCCGCTCGCGGGAATCCTGCGGTGCGCGAAATGCGGCCGCGCCATGGTGTACGCGAAGAGCGACCCGCGCCGGACGGGCCGCTGCTACGAATACGTTCGGCACCCGCTGAACCGCGCGTGCACGTGCCCTCCCGCCCCGCTCTCGCTCCTGGTCGGGCTTGTGTCGGAGTCCCTGGAGAGCGCCGCGCTCGAATGCGAGGTCGCTGCAGAGTCGGGCGAGGACCCGGCCAAGGCGCTGGAGGCCGAGCGCGAGGGCGTGGAATCGGCCATCGCCAAGGCTTCGGCGAAGGTCGAGCGCCTTGTGGAGCTTTACGTGTCGGGCGGCATGGACGCGCCCGAGTACGTTGAGCGGCGCCGCGACATGGACGCGCGAATCGCGGAGATGCGCGCCAGGCTCGACGAGCTGGCCCAGGAGCGGCCGGAGCCGCCCGAGGCCGTGGCCATGCGCCTCAAGGACATCATGCGGGCGCTGCGCGATGATGACGTGCCGCCGAGCGACAAGAACGCTCTGCTCAGGGCGATGGTCGAGCGCATCGACTACGCCAACGATGCGGACGGGCGCGGAAATCCGCAGGTGGCCATCACCATACACATGCGCAGGTAGCTACTCGCCCATGACGTCGCGCCGCAGCTCGTCGTCGGTCATGCCCTCCCGACGCTCGCGCTTCCATTTCGTTAGTGATGATTGATACCTCATTTGAATGAGCTCAAGCACCACGGCGAACACCATGGCGAAGTACACCATCAGCTTCTCCATGTGCATGTCGAGCACCTCGATGCCGGAGTTGATGCCCAGCGAATCGAAGAACAGCAGCAAGCCGATGACGGTGATGAACACCAAGGCCAAGATCTTCATCTCCGTGTGCCTGTTGATAAAATCGGCGATGGCGTCGATGAACACCATCATGATGACGATGGCGAAGATGACCGCCATGACCATGATGATCAGATGCTCCGCCAAGCCCACCGCGGTGATGACCGAGTCGATGGAGAACACCAGGTCCATGACCATGATGGTGACGATAGCCTGGCCCAGGCCGATGCGATGCAGCTGCTTGTGCTCCTCGGAATGCGCGGCCTTCTCCTCGGTCAAGGCCAGCACGTCGCGAAGCTCGTCGATGCCCTTGTAGATCAGGTATGCACCGCCCGCAAGCAGCACCAGGTCGCGCACGTTGAACGCATGCTGGAAAAAGCCCAAGTCCAAAGTGAACAGCGGTTTGGTCATATGCACCAAATAGCTTGCGAAGCACAAGAAGATGCAGCGCGATATCATAGCGCCCAGCAAACCGAGCTTGCGACCGATGTGCTGGTGCTCGGGCGCCAGGCGGTTCGAGGTGATGGAGATGAACACGATGTTGTCCACGCCCAGCACCACCTCCAAAAACATCAGCGTCAGCAGGCTGATCCAAGCTTCGGGCGTGGCGAAGATGGAAAGATCCATTGTCATTGCTCCTTTACGTCGTTTCGTCCGATCCAATGCGCGCCGTTGCACACGGCGCGCGGTTTACCCCGTCTCCTCGGATGAGCA
>NZ_CDRSTZ010000013.1:338-25227 GCF_977052095.1 Senegalimassilia sp. | reverse complement strand
AAATACTGGTGGCCAACCGCTTTTAAAAGGTTGCGCCATGAGTCTTGCAATTTCAGGTACGCCAGGCCGTTTCCGACCACGATGTTGAACGCACCGCAGGTATGTCCTGCCTGCTACTCCCCCATGGGCTTTCCGTAGGCTACCATGAGCCGCTTCGGCGGGCAATGCTATACTGATGTACGCACACAAACCATCGACAAGTCATGCAGAAGGGCTCTCATGTCTTTTTTTCAAAAGCACCCCACCGACTATTCCGTTGAGCAGGGCAATATCCGCTACATGGACGGCTCGCGCCTCTCGCGTCCCATCACCATGCCACGAGGCCAACAGATCGTCGCGGCCGTGTTCGTGGTCATCGCCGTGTTCATCGGCCTCCGCCTGGCATCCGATGCCATCGGCGCCGTCAGCGCATCGAACGAGCAGAACCAAGCCAGCGTGGAAGAGAACCTTTCGCGCGCCGTTACGTACGACCTGCCCGTGCTCACGCAGCTGGTTGACCTTGACGACCAAACCATTCTCGACACGTTCACAAACGCCGGCTACACCATCTACAACCAAACGACTAAGGGCACCGGAGGCCTTGACCTGGTCAAGCTGCCCGCCGATGTTACGGTTGCCGATGCCGCCGCCATGTATGCGAAGGGTGTCTCCAGCCTTTCCGCGTCAAACGCCGCGCTGCTGCTCAACGGCAGCTGGTCGCTGTCGATTGACCGCAACGACGGTTTGAACCTCTCGGTGAAGTATGCCGATTTCTCCGCCAGCACCCTTGAGGCCGCTATCGAATCGGCCATCGTGTCGGAGGGCTTCGACCAAACGAACCTGTCAAGTAACGGCGTTGACACCGACGAGGTGGGCAACAAGTTCCAGTCCGGCACCGTCGACATCGACGGCACCACCTACACGTGGCGCGTATCGGCAACGGCGCTTTCCGACAAGTACGACATCAAGGGCTTGCCCGACACCGCCGCATACGTCGGCATTCGCCTGACGGCATAGCGTTTACGCGCGGCTTGACCGCATGCGCAAGCCGAAACGAAACAGCTGTGGAAATGCGCGAGCCGCCCCTTCGAACGGGGCGGCTCGTTTGTTATCCTAGGGATTCTTCTCATCGAAAGGATTTTCCATGCAAGATTCTCCCAGCACGGCAAAGCGGCGCAAGCGCGAGGAAAAAACGGTATCCCAGATGATCGCGCTGTATTGCGCGGGAAACCACGCGGATGCGCCAAAGACGAGTACGGCCGTGTGCGGCGAACCGGTGTGCGCGCAGTGCGCCGAGCTTGACGCCTATGCGGCGCTGCGCACGCAGCGGTGCCGGAAGATGGACGTGAAAACCAGCTGCGATGCATGTGAGAACCACTGCTACAAGCCCGAGATGCGCGAGAAGATCCGCACCGTCATGCGCTACAGCGGCCCGCGCATGCTCGGCAAACACCCCATCGCCGCCATCCGCCACCTTATCGGGAAATAACGCAACGCACGCTCAAGATGCTCGGTGGTTAGCGAGATTCCCCGTCTTGGCTTGCAGGCGCTTCGAAACCCGTCGAAAGCGCCAACGTTCTAGCAAGGCCACATAAATAGCAAGTTGGTAGGCGCCACCGCCTACCCGGATGTTTTACCCGCGCGGATGGGCGCGGCGGTGCTCCGCCCCTAAGCGCTCGGGCGTGGTGTGCGTGTACAGCTGCGTCGTCGAGAGGCTGGCGTGGCCGAGCATCTCCTGCACGCTGCGCAAGTCGGCGCCGCCTGCTAACACATCCGTGGCGAACGTGTGGCGCATGTCGTGCGGCGTGATGGTGGCAGGCAGGCCCGCTGCGCTAAGTGCCTGCTTGAACATCTTGCGCATGGCATCGGTGCCCATTTTGTTTCCCCGCGTAGATACGAAGAAGTACGGGCAGTCCTTGCCCTGCACCAGCTGCGGGCGCCCAAGCAGCGCATACGTGCGCATGCTTGCAAGCGCCAGGTCATGCAGCGGCACGATGCGTTCCTTTCCGCCTTTGCCAAGCACCTTGCACTGTCCGGCTTCGAAATCAACCGCGGTTAGCTCAAGGCCCGACGCCTCGGAAATGCGCGCGCCGCACGCATACAGAAACTCAAGAATAGCCTGATTGCGCATCTCGGAAGGCGTACGCAAATCACGCCCCTCCTCGTCAAGACGCTTCGTGTACACGCTTAACAGCTTCACCATGTCTTCGGGGCGAATATGGCGCGGCAGCCGCTGGGGCTGTTTAGGGCCCGAAAGCGCGCTTGCCGGGTCAACGTCCACGATGCCCTCCACGTTAAGCCACTGAAAAAACGTTCGCAACGCCGAGAGTCGCCGGTTCACGGTACTGCGCGCGTATTGCGCCTGCTCAAGCTGACTGAGATACCGGCGCAGCTGCCGGTGCGTAGGATGCAGGGCGTCGACGCCCATACGCTTCGCCCACGCCGCATAGTCGCCAAGGTCGATGCGATAGGCGCGCAACGTGTTCTCCGAGCTGTTGCGCTCGGCCCGATACGATTCTACGAACCGCTCGATCAGCGCGCCTATCGCCTCATCCGATGCGTCTTTCTGCACGTCAGGCGCATCGCCTTGCAGCGTATCGCCAGCGGCTTCGGCAGCTTTACGCGTCATCGCGCGCATCTCCAGCGCCTTGCGAGGCCCCATCGCCCGCACACGAAAGCAAGCCGCATGCGACCAGCTCTTCGCGATAGCGCGCAAGGGCGGCCAGGCCACGCTCAGCATAGGCGGCGTAGCGCTCGCGCTTGTTGCGGATGCGCTGCGGCAAGGGCTCCATGATGCCGAAGTTCACATGCATAGGCTGATAGTCCACGGTGGCCGGGTCGGTGGCGTACGCTATAAGCGCGCCGAACGCCGTTTGCGCGGGCAGCTTCGGTGCATCGATGCCGCGCAGGCGCGCCGCAACGGAAAACGCCACGTGCAGACCCGAGCGGACGGCTTCGCAGTACCCTTCCGTGCCCGCAAGCTGACCTGCCACGAATACCGGGACTTCCGCGTCAACCGTCGAACGCAGCTGCAGCAGAGGCGTCAGCAGCTGCGGTGCGTTGATGAACGTGTTGCGATGCATGACGCCGTAGCGGGCGAATTCGGCGTTTTCCAAGCCGGGGACCATGCGGAACACGCGCCGCTGCTCGGGAAACGTCAGGTTCGTTTGGAATCCCACCAAGTTGTAGCTTTCGCCATGAGCGTCCTCAGCGCGCAGCTGCAGCGCTGCCCAAGGACGGCGACCCGTTGTCGGGTCGGTAAGACCGACGGGCTTGAGCGTGCCGAAACGCGGCGCATCGGCGCCTTTGCGGGCGATCTCCTCGATAGGCTGACACGCCTGAAACAGATCGCGCGTCTCGAAATCGCGCGCGATGACCCGCTCGGCCGCCACCAGCTCTTCGATGAAACGCTCGTATTCTTCGCGTGTAAACGGCGCGTTCAGATAATCGCCCGCGTCGCCCGAGGCATCCTCGTAGCGGCTTTGGCGGAACAGTTTGCCGCTATCAAACGAATCCGCCATGACGATAGGCGCCGCCGCATCGTAAAACGCCATGTGGTCGACGCCAGTAAGCCGCTGCAGCGAAGCCGCCAGCGCATCGGAGGTAAGCGGCCCGGACGCAAGCACCACCGCATCGCCGCCCTTGCACGCCTGTTCGATCGAACAGACCTCGGCATGCTCGAGCGTGACGTTCGGGTGCGCGGCGATGCGGTCGGTCACCTCGCGCGCGAACGCTTCGCGGTCAACCGCAAGGGCACCGCCCGCCGCCACGGCATGGGCTTGCGCAGCGGCGAACACGTGCGACCCCAGCGCGGCAAGCTCGGCTTTCAGCATGCCGGCCGCGCTATCGGCTTTCATGCTTTTCAGGCTGTTCGAGCACACCAGCTCGGCGCACAGGCCCGTTTTATGCACGCAGGTTTGCTTTTCGGGGCGCATCTCCACCAAATGGACGGCGAACCCGAGGTCGGCAAGCGTCAATGCCGCTTCGCTGCCGGCAAGGCCGGCGCCGACGATAGTGATATGTTTCGTAGTTTCCATAGCGCACAGCATACCAGAAGCTAGGCGCAAGGCCCCCAGCGCCCATCAGGATAACGTGCGAACAGGCCCGCCTTCTCGCCCGCTGCCAAGCGCTCCATCAGCCAGGCGCGCGGCTGCTTTGAGCCGCAATGCTTGCACGCCAGCGAATACAGCTCTTCAAGCCCTAGAGGCTCAGCTGCCAACGCCGCCTCCAAGGGCCCCAACGAGTTGTCGTGCTTCGAGCGGCCCTTGGCAACGTCCGGCCCCGCGCCCTCTTCCGAAAACGTTTCCTGCTTCAGGAACCCGAACAAGCTGAACAGCACGTCGGAGAACGATTCGTCGTCCACAATGGGCGTGGCCCCTTGGTACAGCAGACGGTTTGCCCCGCGCGAATACGGGGACGTGATGGCCCCGGGCACCACCAGCACATCACGATTTGCCGCAAGCGCCTCGTCAGCCGTGGAAAACGTGCCCGACGGCAAACCCGCCTCCACGATAAGCGTGGCACGCGCCAGCCCCGCGATAAGCCGATTGCGCGTCCTGAACTGTTGCGGCAGCGGCGGCGCATCCCAGGGGTGTTCCGACACCACAGCGCCGCCTGCCGCCGCGATGCGCTCGAACAGCCCCGCATGTCGCGCGGGATACGGCATGTCGCAGCCGCCGCCGAGAAACACCACGGTCGGGGCACCTGCGGCAAGCGCCGCCTCATGAGCCGCCGCGTCGCAGCCTTTAGCGCCTCCCGACACGATGGCAACGCCGCGTTCGGCGGCCAAACGCGCAAAGCGGCGCGCCAGCCCAAGCCCATACGGCGTGGCCTTGCGCGCACCCACCACCGCAAGGCCTTCTTGCAACGCGTGCGGGTTTCCTAACACGTACAGCGCCTTCGGCGGCCGCGGAATATCGCGCAACGCCTGCGGAAACAGGGCGTCGCCCGGTCGCAGCACCGTCCGCGCACCTGCCAGCCGATGCGCCGGCACCCCTTGCGAACGCGTCATTGCGCACCTCCTTCCCGAACGCGAAAGCCCACCGCTTCGCAGATGTGGTCATGCCCAACCGCAGGCGCTTGCTCCATGTCGGCGATGGTGCGCGCAAGGGCAAGCGTGCGCATGATGGCGCGCCCGCTCATGTGGCTTTTCGTGGCAAGCGATTCGAAAAAAGCGGCGTCGGCGTCGTTCAAGCAGCAAGCGCGCACCAGCGTTTCAGTAGAAGCGCCGCGCTCGTCAAGGCCGGTGTTCGCCCGCCGCCACGACGAGTATTCACGCGCCACCATCACGCCTTCTCGCAGCTGCGCCGAAGTGGTGCCATGCCCCGTGGCAAGCACCTGGCCGGGATTGATGCGTGCAACATCGATATGCACGTCTATACGATCGAGCACAGGGCCGCCGATGCGGCCCTGGTACGTGCTGATCATGCGCTGCGAACACGTGCAGGCGCGCTGCTTGTCGCCGAAATAGCCGCACGGGCACGGGTTTGCCGCAGCCACCAACATGAACCGCGCAGGGAACCGCACGCTGCCGTCTGCACGCGTCACCACCACCTCGCCCGCTTCCATGGGCTGGCGAATGCCCTGCAGCACCGATGGCGCGAACTCGGGCAGCTCGTCAAGGAACAGCACGCCGTTGTGCGCAAGCGATATGGCGCCCGGCCGCGGCGGCGACCCGCCGCCCACAAGCCCCGCCAAACTAGCGCTGTGATGGGGCGCGCAAAACGGGCGCACGCCGGACAGCTCGGCGGTGACGTCCTCGCCCGCTACCGAATGAATGACGGCCGTCTCAAGCGCTTCCGCACGCGAAAGCGGCGGCAAAATAGATGGCAGGCGCGAAGCCAGCATGGTTTTACCTGACCCCGGAGGCCCCATCATCAGCACGCCGTGCCCGCCCGCAGCGGCAATCTGAAATGCGCGCTTCGCCATATCGTGCCCAGCGATGTCGCGAAAATCCTTCTCGAGCGTCACTTGTTCGCCCGCAGGCATGCGCAGGCGGCCGAACTCGCCTTTTCGCAGGTCGCACAAGCTTTCTACGCAAAGGCGATCAAGGCCTTCCACCTCGCACGCGCCCTCTTCAAGCGCGCTTACCAATGCAAGCCCCATGTGCTTTGCGCACAACGCGTACGCAAGCAAGCCAGGCACCGGGCGCACGGCGCCCTTCAACGACAACTCGCCCGCGAACAGATAGCCATCCGCAATGCGCGGGTTAATCTGAGCCGTTGCGCACAACAGCCCCACCGCAATAGGCAGGTCGAACCCCGAACCGGTTTTGCGCAGCGCGCCGGGCGCCAGGTTCACCACCACCTTGTGGTTCGGCATGGTAAAGCCGCAGGCTCTCAGCGCAGCCCGCACGCGCTCTCGGGACTCCTGCACCGACGCGTCGCCCATGCCAACGATGGAGAAGCCCGGCATACCGGCCGAGATGCACACCTCAACATCCACAGGAACCGCCGACACGCCGCGCAACGTTGCGGCGCGCACCACGCAAGACGACGTAGCCATCACGCCACCCCGAATGCATCGATATGATGACGAATGAGCGCCGTGCCATCTTGCAACAGCACCGACATGACGTCGAACCGGATATTGATGGAGTCGCTGGCATAATGCTGCGTGAACATCTTGGCGATAAGCTCGTACTTTCGGCGTTTACGCTCGTCAACGGCATCGCTTGGCAGGCCCTTTTCAACGCTGGTGCGCGTTTTCACTTCCACAAACACCAGTTCAGGGCCATCGCGCACGATGATGTCGACTTCCCCGGCCTTGCATGACCAGTTGCGCGCCACCACTTCGTAGCCAAGATCTTGCAGAAAACGGGCCGCTAAATGCTCGCCCTCCGCGCCAACAGCTTTGTTCCGCACGCCGATTTTGTTCTGATTCACCGGCTGAACCGCGCGTGCCGTAACGCGAGCAGGCGGTTTCCGTTTCGGCGGATTGTCGCTGCGCGCCGCCTTGACCGCCACACGCTTCGGCGACACCTGACGTCTGACGGGAGTGCGCGCAAAAGCTTCACAGGCCGTTTTCATTTCGCGAACGGTATCACCAGGGGCATGCGGCCCCCTAGACAGCAAAACCGCCGACGATTCGCTGGCCGCATCCCGTTCAAGCATCCGCTCGCAAGTGGTCATAGCTCTCCTTCCCTCAAAGCTTTGACCAACCTTAGCAAGCAAACCTTGCATACCTTATGCAGCAATCAGCGCCCTCGACACGCGAAACCTTGCGCCAATGCGCTCCCCGTGCACGCCGCCAACACTCGGCGAACAGCGGGCAACCTTACGGCGCAGCACGGTGCGAGCGCAGCGCCGTTGCCAAGCAACCGCGACACGCCAGCTAGAACAGCGACTCCTGCGTAAAGGCGTGGCAGAACGACACGCGATGGATGGGACATAACCCCTGCTGCTTGATAGCTTCGATATGCGCCGCGCTTGCATAGCCCTTGTTCGATGCGAAGTCATAGGCTGGAAAGCGTTTCGCGTACTCGCACATAAGGGCATCACGCTCCACCTTCGCCACGATGGACGCAGCCGCAATGGACGCGCACTTGCCATCGCCCTTCACCACGTTGATCTCGCGCGCGTCAAGATGCAACGGGTTGCCATCAAGCAACACCACCTCGGGCTGGACGCCCTGCGCCTCGACGGCGGCGATGGCGCGACAAAACGCCGTGGTCAGCGAAGCCGTCATGCCATGTGCGTCGATGTCGCCCGGCTCGATATACTGCACCGTCCACGTAAGCGCCACTTGCTTCACCTGCTCGGCAATCCGCTCGCGCTCTTCTGGCTTCACCTGCTTCGAGTCGTTCAGGCCCGCAATGCGCGGCTCATCGGGCAGCACAACCGCCCCCACCGCAAGCGGGCCCGCCAGCGGGCCGCGCCCCACCTCGTCAAGCCCCACCACAAGCTTTCCGCCCGCGATATCGGCCTGAAATGCATACATGCCCTCCAAACGCTGCTGCTCGGCTTCCAGTGCCGCAAGGCGCTTGCGCGCCGACTCGACGGCCGCGCGCACGCCTTTGCGCGTATCGGCAATAAGCGAGCGTTCCAACACTGCGAATTCAGCCGCATCGGCTTGCTGCAGCTTTTGTTTGATTTCCGCGACCGTCGGTCCCATGACATACCTTTCCCTAAACGAAAAGAACCCCTCGATCCCGAGGGACGAGGGGTTCTGAAATTGCATTGCCGATGAAGGCTTAGCGGAAGGACTTCTCCTTGATCTTGGCAGCCTTGCCCACCTTGTCGCGCAGGTAGTACAGCTTGGCGCGACGGACATCGCCCTGACGGGTGACTTCAATCTTGTCGATCTTGGGGGAATGCACCGGGAAGGTACGCTCAACGCCAACGGAGAAGCTGATCTTGCGGACGGTGAACGTCTCGCGAACGCCATGGCCGTGACGACGGATGACGTCGCCCTGGAACACCTGGATACGCTCACGGTTACCCTCGGTGATGCGGTAGTGAACCTTCACGTTGTCGCCAACGTGGAATTCGGGAAGATCGGACTTAATCTGCTGCTGCTCGATTGCGCGAATGATATCCATTGCCTGTTCCTTCTTATATGTTCAGTAAAACCTTTACTTGTCACTAGACGCGATTGGACAGTATACCGCCCTGCCCCTTCTCGCGCAAGTGTTTAAGCCGCAAGCCTGCGAAATACTTCGCAAACTATCCAAGTTCTGCAAGCTGAGCCTCGATGCGGGCGAGCTGGTCTTTCGCATCGGCAAGCTTGGCGCGGTCCTTCTCGATGATCTCGGGGGCCGCCTTCGACAAAAAGCCCGGGTTCGAAAGCTTCTTGTCAAGTTTGGTCACCTCGCCGGACAGCTTCTTCTGCTCCTTGGCCAGACGCACGCGCTCGGCCTCGAAGTCGACCATGCCGGTGAGCACGCTGTACACCTCGGCGCCGTCGACGACCACCGCTGCGCTTTCCGCGGGCTTTTCGGCACCGCAGGCCACGGTGAGGTTGCCCACGCGCGCCAGACTAATGATCTGGGCCGACAGCTCGTTGAGCACGTCAATGTTCTCGGCCTGGGCATTCACCACGACGTCGAGCTCCTGCTTGGGGCTGATGCCATAGCGGGCGCGCGTCGAGCGCACCGCGCCCACCACGCCGCACAGCATGCCCACAGCGCGCTCGGCCTCGGGGTTGATCCACGCGGCAAGCGTTTCGGGCTCGGGCCACGCAGCCACCATCAGCGCCGGCTTCTCGTCGGCGGCCTTCGGCAGGTGCTCCCAAATGGCCTCGGTGACAAACGGCATGGCCGGATGCAGCAAGCGCAGGGCGTTGTCCAGCACGAACACGAGGTTGCGCTGCGTTTGCAGGCGCTCTTCGCCCTGCTCGCGCAGGCTGGCCTTGCAGAACTCGATGTACCAGTCGCAGAACTCGTTCCAGAAGAACCCGTGCAGCTCGCGGGCCACTTCGCCGAACTGATACGCGGAGATGCCGTCGGTGACCACCTTCGACAGACGCGCCAGGCGGCTGAAGATCCAGGCATCGGCCTGCGTGCGAGCCACCGGGGTGCCGGGCGTGAAGCCCTCAAGGTTGCCCAGCACGAAGCGGCTGGCGTTCCAGATCTTCGTGACGAACGCGCGCGCCTGCTCGGTGCGCGGGCTGTCGATAAGCTCGTGCGTCTTCTTGTCGATGTTCGCGTCGAAGCGCACGTCCTGGTTGTTCGTGACGAGCGTCAGCAGGTTGAAGCGCATGGCGTCGGCGCCGTACTTGGCGATAAGGTCCATGGGATTGACGCCGTTGCCCTTCGACTTCGACATGCGCGTGCCGTCTTTCGCCAGGATGGTAGCGTAGATGACCACGTCGTGGAACGGAATCTCATCCAGAAAGTACGTCGATGCCATGATCATGCGGGCAACCCACAGCGCGATGATGTCGCGCGCGGTCACCAACGCCGTGGTGGGATGATGGCCTTCAAGCAGCTCGGGCTTGTCGGGCCAACCCTGCGTGGCGAACGTCCACAGCTGGCTTGAGAACCACGTGTCCAGTACGTCCTCGTCCTGGTGCACGTGATGGCCGCCGCACTTCGGGCACACGTCGGTGTCCTCCATAAGGGCGTCTTCCCAACCGCAGTCCTCGCAATAGAACACCGGGATGCGGTGGCCCCACCACAGCTGGCGGGAGATGCACCAGTCTTTCAGGTTTTCCATCCACGTGAGGTAGGACTGCGTCCAGCGCTCGGGGTGAAACGTGATCTTGCCGGACGTGACGGCCTCGGTGGCCGGGCCCTTCAGCTTGTCCACGGCAACGAACCACTGCTCGGACAGCCACGGCTCCAGCGTGGAGTCGCAGCGGTAGCAGTGCATGACCGAATGGTGATGGTCCTCGATGTGGTCGAGCAGCCCGTGCTCCTCGAACCACGCCACCACGGCTTCGCGGCACTCGTCGCGGCTCATGCCGCTGAACTGGCCGTAGCCTTCCACCACGTGCGCCGTCTCGTCGAAGATGTTGATCTTCTCAAGGCCGTGGCGCTCGCCCATGGCGAAATCGTTCGGGTCGTGCGCAGGCGTGACCTTCACGAAGCCCGAGCCGAAGCCGGCGTCGACGTAGAAGTCGGAGAAGATGGGAATCTCGCGGTCGACGATGGGCAGCTTCACCTTCGCGCCGACGAACTCGTCCTTGTCGTGGTCCTTCGGAGACACGGCCACGCCGGTGTCGCCAAGCATGGTTTCAGGACGCGTGGTGGCCACCACGATGTAGTCCTGCCCGTCGACGGGCTCGACCAGCGGGTAGCGCAGGTGCCACAGATGGCCGTCTTCTTCCTTGTATTCGGCCTCGTCGTCGGCAATGGCCGTGGTGCAGTGCGGGCACCAGTTCACGATACGCTTGCCGCGGTAGATGAGGTCGTCATGGTACCAGTCGCAGAACACCTTGCGCACGGCCTTGGCGTAATCCTCGTCCATGGTGAAGTGCGGGTCGGAGAAATCCACGGAGCAGCCCATGCGCTTGACCTGCTCGACGATGTGCCCGCCGTATTCGTGCGTCCAATCCCAGCATGCGTCGATGAACTTCTCGCGGCCGATTTCGCGGCGCGAGATGCCCTCGGCGGCCAGCTTCTTGTCCACCTTCGTTTGCGTGGCGATGCCCGCATGGTCGGTGCCCAGAATCCAGCGCGTGGAGATGCCGCGCATGCGGTTGAAGCGAACGAACGTGTCCTGGATGGTATCGTCCATGGCATGGCCCATGTGCAGCACGCCCGTGACGTTCGGCGGCGGGATGGTGACCGTGCAGTCGCCCACGCCCGGGTTGCGGCGGTAATAGTCGCCCGTCAGCCACTTGTCGAGCATGGACTGCTCGATGGCCGCGGTATCGTAGGTTTTCGGCATTTCTTCCATGTTAAGCGCTCATCTCCGGTTGCTCGGGAACGGAAACGATCTCAGGGGTGGTCTCCCCCGCGATATCGGTGGCGCGAACCACCACGCGCGAAGCACCATCGTGCTCCGGCAGGTCGTACATGACATCCTGCAGCACGCGCTCGCAGATGCTGCGCAGGCCGCGGGCGCCCGTGCCGTGCTCGACGGCCTCGTGTGCGATGGCCTGCAGCGCCTCGGGCGTGAACTGAAGCTCGGACTCCTCGAACTCGAACATGCGCCGGTACTGCTTGATCAGCGCGTTTTTCGGCTCGGTGAGAATGCGAACAAGGTCTTCCTCCGAAAGCTCGGACAGGCTGGTGATAACCGGGATGCGGCCCACGAACTCGGGGATCATGCCGAACTTGTTCAGGTCCTCGGGAAGCACCTGCGCCAAAAGCGCGGCGTCGGCGTGCTTCTTCGATTCGGGCATGTCGGCGTTGAAGCCCAGGCCGGACTTGCCCACGCGCTCGGCGATGATGTCGGCCAAGCCCACGAACGCGCCGCCCAAGATGAACAGGATGTTCGTGGTGTCGATGTGGATAAGCTCCTGCTGCGGGTGCTTGCGGCCGCCCTGCGGCGGCACGGAAGCCTCCGTGCCTTCGACGATTTTCAGCAGCGACTGCTGCACGCCCTCGCCCGAAACATCGCGCGTGATGGACAGGTTTTCCGCCTTGCGCGCGATCTTGTCGATCTCGTCGATGTAGATGATGCCGATCTCGGCGCGCTCGATGTTGAAATCGGCGGCCGTGATGAGCTTCAGCAGGATGTTCTCAACGTCTTCGCCCACATAGCCCGCTTCGGTAAGCGTGGTGGCGTCGGCGATGGCAAACGGCACCTGCAGCGTGCGGGCAAGCGTCTGCGCAAGCAGCGTTTTGCCCGAACCGGTGGGGCCCAGCAGCATGATGTTCGACTTCGAAAGCTCAACGTCGCCTTCCTTGGCCGACTCACCCAGGCTGATGCGCTTGTAGTGGTTGTACACGGCCACGGAAAGCGCGCGCTTGGCCGCCTCCTGGCCCACCACGTGCTCGGAAAGCTCGGCATACAGCTCGTGCGGCGTGGGAAGCTGCGAAAGCACCATCTCGGGGGAAGGCTCGCCCTGCTCCATCTGCGCCACAACCGGCTCGGCCTGCTGCGGGGCGCCCGGCGCCTGCAGCCCCAAGTCGCGCATCATGGCGTCGGCGCACACGGAGATGCACTCGTCGCAGATATAGATGCCGTTCGGGCCGGAAATCATGGCCGCCACCTGGTGCGGATGCTTGCCGCAGAAGGCGCAGACGATATCTTTCGTGCCTTTACCGGCGAATTGATCGTCGTGTCTATCGTTCATGTTCTCTAACGGTTCCTATTCCGCTTTGGCCATGGCGGCGCGAGACGTGACGATGCGGTCGACCAGGCCGTACTCAAGGGCCTGCTCAGCCGTCATGTAGTTGTCGCGCTCGGTGTCGCGCTGGATGGTCTCAAGGGACTGGCCGGTGTTGTCGGCAAGAATCTTGTTGAGGCGCTGACGCGTCTTAAGCATGAAGTCGGCAACGATGGCGATTTCGGTTTGCTGGCCCTGAGCACCGCCGGAGGGCTGATGGATGAGCACCATGGAGTTCGGCAGGCACAGACGCTTGCCCTTCGCGCCGTTAGAAAGCAGCACGGCGGCCATAGAAGCGCACTCGCCCAGGCAGATGGTGGACACGTCGCACTTGATGAAGTTCATGGTGTCCAGAATGCCCAGACCAGCCGTCACGCTGCCTCCGGGAGAGTTGATGTACAGGCTGATGTCCTTTTCGGGATCGGCGGACTCCAGGTGCAGCAGCTGCGCCACCACAGAGTTGGCAACCTGGTCGTCGATCTGCTCGCCCAGGAAGATGATGCGCTCGTTGAGCAAGCGCGAATAGATGTCGTAGCTGCGCTCGCCGCGCGGGGATTGCTCCACCACGTACGGAATCAGAGCAGAATTCGGGTTCAAGCTCATGTATGCCTCGCTTCTCTAGTAAGGCCGCAGCGCGGCCTATCGGTTTCATTGCTATGGTGCGGCATTCGGGCCGCGCGCGCAAGCAAAACGACGCGTTCACGGAGTAACCACAAGCCCGCCCAGGCATACGCGCGCTTGCACGTCGCCTGGGCGGGCCGGATGTCGATCTAGCTTATACGCTATTCGGCGTCGGTTGCCTCGGCGGCAGCCTCTTCCTTCTTAGCGGACTTCTTGGAAGCCTTCTTCTCGGACTTCTTCTCGTCCTTCGCCTCGGGCTTGGCTTCGGAAACCTTGGCCTTGTCCATGAGGTCCTTCACAGCCTTCGTGCGCAGCACGCCCTCGCGGATCATGTACAGCTGGCCAGCCTGACGCCACTCGGCCTCAAGCTTCTTCGGGTCTTCCACACCGGCGGCAGCGAACTCGTTCGCGACGTCCTCGTCGGTGACCTCGATGCCATAGTGGCGAGCCCATGCGTCAAGCGCCAGATCTTGCTTAGCAGTGTCGGTGGCCTGCTTCTCAAGATCTTCCTTGAACGTCTCGGAGTTCATGCCGAGCATGTTCAGGTAGGCATCGAAAGACATGGCGGAAGCCTGCAGCTGCTGGAACAGCTCCTGGGCCAGGTTGCGGCGGGCGGTTTCGACCAAAGCCGCAGGCGGCTCGATGTCAACGCGCTCAGCCAGAGCATTCAGGCACGCGCGTTCCTTCACGCCGGGAGCCATTGCCTGCTTCTGAGCGGTGATGCCCTCGGCAATGTTGTTGCGTAAGTCGGCGACGGTCTCAAAGTTGAACTTCGCCTTGACCCACTCGTCGGTGACTTCGGGCAGCACGCGCTTGCGAACAGCCTTGACCTCAACGTCGAAGTTCAGCTTCTTGTGCTCATCGGCCACGACGCGCAGCAGCTCAGCGGGCTTGTCGCCGATCTCCAGCTCGAACTGAGCGCTCTGGCCCTTCTTCAGGCCAAGCAGCTTCTCGTCGAACTCGGCCGGCAGGATGCCGGAGCCCATCATGTACGGGCGCTCTTCGGTGGTCAGAGACTCGATGACGTTGTCGTTGTCATCGGTGACCTTCATGGCGATGTTCAGCTCGGAGTCGACCTTGACCTTCGTGTTGGCCGGAGCGTCCTTCATGTCGGCGTAGTGTTCGCGGAAGTTCTCCACCTGAGCGTCGACGTCCTCTTCCGTGGCGGTTTCGGCCGGCAGCTCGACCTCGACGTTGTCGTAGTTGGACAGCTCGACCTCGGGCTTCACCTCGATGGTGAAGGAGAACTCATAGTCCTTGCCACCCTCGACCAGGCCGGGAGCCTCGGGGAATTCCGGGCGCGGGTTGACGGGATACAGCTTGTTGTCGTCGATTGCCAGCGGCACGGAGCTGTTCACAGCTTCGTCGGTGACAGCAGCGCGGACGGCGTCCTTGCCCAAGGCATTGTCGATAATCGGGCGCGGGGCCTTGCCCTTGCGGAACCCGGGGAACTGGTACTTGTTGGCATATTCCTTGTACGTCTTCTTGATGCGCGCATCGATATCCGCAGCTTCAAGGGTGACGGTAACCTTCACGCGGTTATCCTCAAGAGCCTCTACTTTAGTTTCCACGTAGCTATCCTCCATCGTTACTTACTCACAGGTGCGATAGCGCACCGACCTGACATTATGGCACATTAGCCGGCTTCAGAAAAGCAAACGCGGCAGGTTCACGAACGTACCACGACAAAACGGTACGCCGCCCGCCACATTCACCTACCAAAACGAACCTGTTCAGGGTATCATAATGTGCATACGTAAACGCACATCAAACGCACCAGAGGACAGCAACATGGCTTCCATTGAACTGAACATCCTTCAAGAACGCGAACTCGGCCGCCTGCTTGACTACGAACGTGCTACGTGCACCGTCGACGGCGAGCTGGTGTACCGCTGCGCATTCCCGCTGCGTCCCGACGACGACCTGCAGCGCGAGCTTATCGAACGCGGCGCGCTGGCCAAGCGCCCCGACGACCGTCGCGGCACCGTGGTGGCCATCACCACCGACGGCTACTCGTACTTCCCCGCCAAGCGTCGCGCCCAGGAAGAGCGCAACCGCGCGAAAACGCACGACACGCGTCTGGTAGCGTTGTCGGCATGTTTTGCGGCCGCATGCGTCATCGTCGGCTTTCTGCTCGGCCGCTTCGTCAGCTAGCGAACGCGCCCGGAGATATTTCCGGTTTGTGGAGCAGCGCCAGCAGTCGCAAACGCGCGACAGTTCACTCGCAACGCCAGCAGCCCTCGCTTGCACCTGAGACGGTCAAGCGAGGGCTGCTGGCGTTTTCGCGCACATGCGTCCCACGATACTCCCGATATCCCCCAACATCAAAAAGGCCGCGCCCACAGGGCACGGCCTTTCGCCAATCAATGAATGTCGAGGCTGTTACGCATCGGCGCCGGGCTTGAAGTCGCGGCCTTCCTTGCGCCACTGCATGTACTCGGCAGAAGCGGCGAACAGCACGTCGGTGGAAGAGTTGATAGCGGTTTCCACGGAGTCCTGGATAACGCCGATCACGAAGCCGATGCCGACGACCTGCATGGCAACATCGTTGCCGATGCCGAACAGGCTGCACGCCAGCGGGATGAGCAGCAGGCTGCCGCCGGCAACGCCGGAGGCGCCGCAAGCAGAAACAGCGGACAGCGCGCCCAGGATGACGGCCGTGCCAAAGCCAACTTCAACGCCCATGGTATGGGCGGCCATCATGGCCATAAGCGAGATGGTAACGGCCGCGCCGCCCATGTTGATGGTAGCGCCAAGCGGGATGGACACGGAATAGTTGTCCTTGTTCAGGCCCAGGTTCTTGCACAGTTCCATGTTCACGGGGATGTTAGCCGCAGAGCTGCGGGTAAAAAACGCCGTGACGCCGGAATCTTTGATGCAGCGCCACACCAGCGGGAACGGGTTCTTGCGGAAGCAGATGAACGCCAGAATGGGGTTCGTGACGAACGCGACCGCGGCCATGGACGCCAGCAGCACCACCAGCAGCATGCCGTACTCGGTGAAGATTTCCAGGCCGTTCGTGCCCACCGACGTGTACACCAAGCCCAGGATGCCGAACGGAGCCAGGGAGATGATCCAGCGCACAACCTGCGACACGGCGTCGGAGATGGCGGAGAACACGTCCTTCACGCCGTCCTTCGCATGGCGAAGAGCAATGCCCAGCAAGATAGCCCAAGCCAAAATGCCCAGGTAGTTGGCGTTCGTCAGGGCATCGACGGGGTTCGAAGCGATGGACAGCACCAGCTTCGTGAGCACCGATCCGATGTCGGAAGGGGCAGCGGAGGTGTCTTGAGCCGCGGCCAGCGTCAGGTCAACCGGGAACAGCGAGCTCATAAGCACGGCCACGAACGCCGCGATGAACGTTGCCGCCAGGTACAGGACGACGACCACCTTCATGGCGCCGGCGCCCTTGGCGTTAGCCAGCGCGCTGATGACCAAGAAGAACACGAGGATGGGCGCCACGCCCTTCAAAGCCGACACGAACAGCGTGCCGAACATCTCAAGCACGTCGTTGCCAGGCCACACCACGCCCAAGATGGCGCCGATGATAAGGCCCACCAAGATGCGCTTGATCAGGCTGATGGAGTTCCACTTCCGCCCGATCGCTTTCAAAGTTTCCATTCCCAACGTTCCTTTCCGCCCGCCGCCTTGCTCGAAGGCTTTGCAGGCTTCTGAAAAACATCTGGGGGGAGTATGCATGCGTGCATACTCCCCCCAGATGGTGCGGGCGAAAGGACTTGAACCTTCACGAGTTTCCCCACCAGAACCTAAATCTGGCGCGTCTGCCAATTCCGCCACGCCCGCACGCGGTCTAACGCGCGAGTTGCGCCCGCCAATCATAGCAAAAGGAGCGCGCCCGGCGAAGCATTGATTCCGCCAGAAAAGCCGTTAACGGTCGATTTAATCGTTTGGAAACAAAACGCGATACGCTATCGAGACGATTCGGGGCGAGGCGGCCAGGTTATTCCTCAAGCGTGGCGAAATAAACGTTACCGCGCTTTTCGACTTTGATGTCCCCCAGCGATGCCACGAACTGGCGCATTTGCGAGAAACCGTGATCGCGCACCTTGAAGTCCTTGAACGTTGCGCGCACCCGCTTCGTCAGCTCGGCCACGCTAACGCCTTCGGCGCCTGCGTCACGCACCGCATCGAACACGACAGATTCGGGCGTTTGCGCGGGCTCGGCTTGCGCAGGCTCGATTGATGCGGGGGCGTCTTGCAGCTCAGGAGCATCTTGCGCCGGGGCTATTTGCGCACGCGAGGTTGTAGCAAGCTCAGCTTCACCGTCGGGCGCATCCTGTTCCGCGGCTGCAGCCTCAGAAGCCACGCCTTGATCGACCGCGGCCTGCTGGTCCTGTTCGGGAGTTTCCGCAGCAGCGGACTTCGCGCGACCTCGGCGAGAACGACCGCGACGCGAGCGCTTCGGCTTCTCGTTCTCTTGTTTCTCGGCAGTATCCTGTTGGGGGTTCGCCTTGCCGTCAGCCGTATCAGCCACTTCGGCGCCAACCGATACCACCTCGGTAAGCTCCACCATAACGCTGGAACCGTCTTTGATGACCTGCACGCTGGCGAACTCCCCCAGCAGCTTCGTAAGCTGGTTCGTGCCGTAGCTGCGCACGTCGAAATCGGGATAGCGCTTCAGCAGGCGGCTTCCCACCTCGCCAAGACCCGTGGCCTTGCCGTTGTTCTGGTTGTCGGTGACGATGTCCACGACGGCGCGCTCGATCTGCTCGACCGCCGGGCCGCTTCCCTGCCCCGCTCCGGCGGCTTGCCCGCGATGGCCGCGGCGGCCGGACTGCTTGCCGTCTTCGCCCACCAGCAGCTCAAGCGTGGTGAAGATGTCGCACGCCTTGCGAAACGGCGTGGGCGTTTTCTTCTCCCCCATGCCGATGACCGTCAGGCCGCTTTCGCGGATGCGGCTGGCCAGGCGCGTGAAGTCGCTGTCGCTCGACACGATGCAGAAGCCCTCGACGGAGTTCGTGTACATGATGTCCATGGCGTCGATGATCATGGCCGAGTCGGTGGCGTTTTTGCCGGTGGTATAGCTGAACTGCTGGATGGGCGTGATGGAATTCTCCAGCAGGGCGTCCTTCCATTTCGCGTGAAGCGTGCTAGTCCAGTCGCCGTAGATGCGCTTGTACGTGATGGTGCCGTACTTCGACAGCTCGTCGGTGATGGGCTTGATGTATTTCGCCGACACGTTGTCTGCATCGATGATAAGCGCGAACCGCTTTTCGGACGGTTTGGAATCCATGTGATGCTCCTTATATGATTGGTGCTCGAATGCGAGCGAATGGTTTCTTGACATATTACGCCAGAAACGCCGCAGACAGAAAAGCACCGCAAATGAGGGCGAGATGGCGAATGCGGGTAGCCGTGAATTTTTAGCAAAAAGAAAAAAGCCCTCATTCCTGAAGGCTTTGCATTCACGTGGTGGACCGTCGGGGACTCGAACCCCGGACCTTGGGATTAAGAGTCCCCTGCTCTACCAACTAAGCTAACGGTCCAAAGAAAAGATATGTGAAGGTTCGACAAGCTATGTTTTAAATGGTGGACCGTCGGGGACTCGAACCCCGGACCTTGGGATTAAGAGTCCCCTGCTCTACCAACTAAGCTAACGGTCCAAAGTAAACAAACATCTTGTCAATCTCGCGCGCTGGGGTGGGTGAAGGGATTCGAACCCTCGACCTCCAGAGCCACAATCTGGCGCCCTAACCAACTAGGCCACACCCACCAAGGCGCGAGTAAGTATTATACGCACTTCCCAGATACGCGCAACCCCCTTTTTGAAACTTTTTTCGCCAATGCGAAAACTCGGCCGCTACTCGCGAGTGAAACGCCGGGCGAACAGGTACGTGATGGCGAAGTACGCGCCGTAGACCACCAGGAAGCACGCCGCCACGAACGCCGCGGTTGCGCCGATCTCGAAGCGGCCGAACACCTCCACCACGTCGGCCACCACGTACATCGCGCACGCCGAATGGGCAACGGCCAACAACAGCGGAAGCAGGAAGTACACGAGCACTTGCAGTCAAGCGATGCGGCATAGCTTATATAAGGGTTTGCTTCCTCGTCCATCGCATAGACGCCGGACAGATACGATGTCACGCTCATGCCATACGGCGTACCTTTCGACAGCGAAGATTCGGTGGCGTCGCGCAGGCCCAAACCGCTGCACACGCTGGTAAGCGCCAGGAACAACACCATGCACACCACGGTCAGCGAGGCGAACGCCGTGTTCACGCGGCTGGCCAGCTGCTGCACCGTGAACGGCGCCAAGCCGCGCAGGTACAGCGAGGGAATGAGCTTCGCCATGCGCACAAGGAATCCCGACAAGCTGAAGAAGAACAGCGCCGTGCCGGCGCACACCAGCACCACCGACGCTGTGAACTGGGGCGACAGATCCATAAGGCCGTTGTCCACCAGCAGCTTGTACGCAATGCCCATCATGACCAGCGATGCGGCGAACAGGGCAAGCGAGACGGGAATGGAGCGCAGCTTCTGCACCTCGACGCGCCTTGAGGCCTGCATAAGATCGATGAGCCTCGTGCGGGAAACGGTGCGCACGTTCAGCGCCGCAGCAAGAGCGAAGATGGCGCCAAATACGCACACGGTTTGCAGAAGCGAGCGCGCCGAGAACACGAACGCCAGGACATGATGGCCATCGCCCATTACAACAGCTTGGACCGCTTCCCCACGTGGATGTGGATTCGCGACGACGGCTACACGCTTGTTTTGGGCGCGCCTGACGACTCGTACGTGTTCTACACGCTGCAGTTCCCCATCGATCGGTTGCTGGCCTACCCGCTGTACGTGTTGGCCGTGCTGTTCGTGGACGCGCTCATCCTGTTCTGCATGTACGCCGTGGCGCGCAGGCGTGCGCAGCGGGCGGTCAAGCCCGTCACCGAAGCGCTGGACGCGCTGTCGCGCGGGCAGTCGGCCGAGGTGACGTTGGGAGGCGACCTGGCGCCACCAAGAGGGACGCCGGAGGCAGGATGAGCGCGTTCAACAAGCGCTGCAACCTGCTTTTTACCATAGGGCTATCCGCCCGTTTTCGCGCCGTTCCCCATCAGTGAATTTTGAGCAAATGCTCAAAATTCACTGACCGTTAATCCGCTGAAGTCGACCGTTCGGATACAATAAAGGGCAATTCCACTTGCAAAAGGAGATGCTCGGCTATGGAGACATTCCTGCTGATATTGCTTATGCTGGCCGCCGTGCTTGCGTCGTCGGTTATCGACCAGCTTGTGCCGAAGGTGTCTTCCCCGCTTATCCAGATTGGATTGGGCCTGGTCATCACCGTGGTTGCAGGCCATCAAATCGACCTGCTGTTCGATCAATCCGAGCTGTTCTTGGTGCTGTTCATCGCACCGCTTCTGTTCCACGAGGCGAAAGAAGCCAACAAAACGGAACTATGGCGCAACCGCCATTCCATCTTGTCGCTGGCCATCGGCCTGGTGCTGGCCATCATCGTGGGCGTTGGCTTCTTCGTGCACGCCATCGTGCCGTCCATCTCGCTTGCCGCCGCGCTGGCGCTAGGCGCCGCGCTTGGCCCCACCGACCCCATCGCCGTGTCCGCCGCCTCGAAAGACGCCGACATCAGCCCGCGCTGCAAGGCGCTGCTGAAAGGCGAATCGCTTATCAACGACGCCTCGGGCATCGTGGCGTTCCAGTTCGCCATCGCCGCCGCCATGACAGGCGCGTTCTCCCCCGCCAAAGCCATTGGCGAGTTCTTCATCGAATTCGTCGGCGGCATCGCGTTCGGTTTGATCCTTGGCATCATCGGCAACCTGATCGTGCGCCTGGTGCGCTCGTGGGGTCTGGAAAACACGACGTTTCACGTGCTGTTCGAGGTGTTCACGCCGTTCATCGTGTTTTTGGCTGCCGACCAGCTTGGCGGCAGCGGCATCCTTGCCGTGGTTGCCGCCGGCCTGGTGAACGTCATTGCGCCGCGCACGGCCGGGCCGAACGTATCGCGCCTGAACATCGTGTCCACCAGCGTGTGGCGCGTCATCTCGTTCACGCTTAACGGCATCGTGTTCGTGCTGCTGGGCACGCAGCTGCCGCGCGCCATGGAAACCACGTGGAACAACGTGACCATACCGAACTGGAAGCTGCTGCTGTACGTGGTGGCCATAACGGCCATCCTCATTGCCGTGCGCTTCGTATGGGTGCTTATCATGGAGCGCATCCACCACCGGCACGTGGCCCAGCGCAAGGAAAAAGCGGCGAAAGAAACGCACTCCATCCCCGAGCCGCGCAAGACGCTGGCGCACGACATCCGCTCCGCCGCTATCATGACGTTAGGCGGCCCGAAAGGCACCGTCACGCTTGCCGTGATCTTGACGATTCCGCAAGCCATCGCGCAGCGGCAGCTCATCATGTTTCTTGCCTGCGGCGTTATCGTCATGACGCTGCTGTTAGCCACGTTCGTGGTGCCCATCTTGGCGCCGCAGAAGCAGCGCGTCAACGACGAGCAGCGCCAACGCGACACCGAAGCGAACCTTAAGGTGCTGCGCGTGGTTATCGAAGAGCTGTCAGGCCGTCAAACGCCCGAGAACCGCGCCGCCACGCAGATTGTCATCCGGCAGTACAACGATCGCATTGGGCGCGTGAAGGAGCTCAACGGCATCGAAGACGAACCGAACACGAAGCTGCGCTTGAAAACGCTGGCCTGGGAGCGCACGTACGTGCAACAGCTAGTGGACGACGAGCGCGTCGACCGCTACGTAGGCTACCAATACCTGGCGCGCCTTGCCCGCATGGAAGAGCTGATCTTGCACCAGCGCTCGCTGCGCGCCAAGATTCGCCAGCATTGGATTCGCTGGCGCACGTTCGGAAGGCGAAGCCTGCACGAGATCATCCACAAGGTGCCCGGCGCCGAACTGAGCGAGAATGCCCAGGCCACGCGCCAGCTGCAAATTAAATGCTACGAGCACGTGATCAGCAAGTTGCATGAGGAGATGGCCGGCGATTCGTCCGCAAACGCCGAGGACATCTCGAAGCTGCTCATCGAGTACCAGCGCCTTTTGCGCACGCTGCGCGCCGCAGCCCCCTCCATCACCACGTTCACGAAGACGAAGGACAAAACCACCGACATCGAACGCATGGCGCTTGAGATCGAGCTTGAGCAGATTGGGACGCGCTACGACGACGGCGAGCTTTCCCGCGCTGCCGCCAAACGCTTGCGCGAGAACGTAAACCTCATGCAAATGGACCTTGAGGATAAGGTATAGAGAACGAAAACGGCCGCCCCTGTTGGGCGGCCGTTTTCGTTAGCAGTTACTTGTTCGCCAGGTTACATGCGCTCGGGCGCGGACACGCCGATGAGGCTGAGCGTCAGTGCCAGCACGGTGCGGGCGGCGTCGGCCAGGGCCAGACGCGCGTTCTGCACGGCGGGCTCTTCGCCGATGATATGGCAGTTCGTATAGAACTGGTGGAACAGGCCGGCCAGCTCCTGCGCATAGTGCGTCAGGCGGAACGGGGCGCGGTCGCGCGCGGCCAGGGCCACCAGCTCGCCAAAGTCGTCCATCTTGCGCATGAGCGCGATTTCGGACTCATGCGTGAGCGGGGAAAGATCGACGTCGGCCGGGATGACCTTCGCAACCAGCTCGTCGGCGGACAGGTCCTCGGCGCCTTCACCAGCGGCCTTGCGCAGCACCGAGCAGATGCGCGCGTGGGCGTACTGCACGTAGTACACCGGGTTGGAGTTGTCTTTCTTCTTCGCAACCTCGATATCGAAGTCGATGGGCTGGTCGGAAGAACGGGACAGCATGAGGAAGCGCGTTGCGTCAACGCCCACCTCGTCGATGAGCTCGGCGAACGTGACCATCTCGCCCGTACGCTTCGACATACGCACGGCCTCACCGTCGCGGAACAGGTTCACCAACTGGCCAAGCACAACCTCGAGCGCGCCCGGGTAGCCCCATGCAGCAAGCATGGCCTCGCAGCGCTTGATGTAGCCGTGGTGATCGGCGCCCCACAGGTCGATGAGGTGCTCGAAGCCGCGCTGCATCTTGTTGTAGTGATACGCTACGTCGGACATAAAGTACGTGTACTCGCCGTTTTCCTTCAGCAGCACGCGGTCCTTGTCGTCGCCGAAATCCGTGGAGCGGAACCACGTGGCGCCGTCCTTCTCATACAGGTAGCCCTTCTCGTTCATGACGGCCAGCGAACGGGTGACGGCAGACTCGCCGGACTCGTCGGGCACGTACAGGCTGCGCTCGCTGAACCACGTGTCGAACGTGGTACCGAAGTTCGTCAGCGTGTTGCGCGCCAGGTCAAGCATCTCTTTATACGCGATCTCGCGGAAAGCGGCCATGCGCTCTTCGTCGCTGACGCTCTCCCACTTGTTGCCGTCGCGGTCGATGATGTTCTGGGCGATATCCTTCACATAGCCGCCGCCATAGCACTTCTCAGGCATCTCGACGTCATGGCCGAGCAGCTGCATGTAACGAACGGAAACAGAGTTGCCGAACACGTCCATCTGCACACCATGGTCATTGATGTAGTATTCCTCGGACACTTCGTAGCCAGCGTGGCGCATGACGCGCGCCATGGCATCGCCGAGCGTGGCCCAGCGGCCGTGACCCACATGCATGGGGCCCGTGGGGTTGGCGGACACGTATTCCAGGTTGATCTTGTGGGGAGTGCCCTCGGGCAGCGTGCCCTTGCCGAAATCGCTACGTTGCTCACGCACACGGGCAGCAACGGCCTGAAACGCCGAAGGGGCCAGCTTGATGTTGATGAAGCCCGGGCCGGCAATGTCGGTGGAGGCGATCATGGTGTTCTCGGGCAGGTGGTCGACGATGATCTGGGCGATATCGCGCGGAGCCTTGTGCGCAAGCTTTGCGCTGCGCATGGCCAAGGTAGAGGCCCAGTCGCCGTTGGACAGGTCGCGAGGACGCTCGAGCGCAGGAGCAGGACGCTCGGCCAGCTCCAGCGAACCGTCTTCGCAAGCCGCGGCGATGGAAGCCGCAAAAAGGTTTTCAAGTTCTTCGCGTATTTGCATAGTGCTAAATCTTCCTTAAGCTTGCTCTGAATACATATAGTTTGGCATCATACCATGTTTTTCCGGATTGGCCCCGCCTGCACCCCTCAAGGCAACAGGGTCAACAAAACCGCAAAGCTCCCCAACTGATAGCTGGGGAGCTTGCAGTGTCCGCGCGAGAGCAAACGCGTGGACAAGGGCTTAGGAGGTGCGGCAGGGCATGCGCACGCACTGCCGCGAATAATCAGGGGTCCCGCGGCCGAGAAGGGCCGCGGGAGATTCGCATCTGCGAGAGGGGTCTGTCGCAGATGCGTATGCGCACAAAGGCGATGGTTAGGGGGTCGCCTTTTGCGCAGGACGTATCACAAGCGCAAGTGTTCGCTTACGCGGTGATGACGGTGCCCGTCTTGCCCTCCAGGCCGGCGGCGGCGCACTCGAGCGAGGTGATGAGGGCCTTACCCTGCGGGTATGCCTCGACGTACTCGATGCAGGCCTCGACCTTGGGGAGCATCGAGCCGGGGGCGAACTGGCCCTCCTCGATGTACTTGCGGGCCTCGGCGACCGTCATGGAGGAAAGCTCCT
>NZ_CDRSTZ010000013.1:0-328 GCF_977052095.1 Senegalimassilia sp. | reverse complement strand
ACGGCGGTCAGGATCACCAGCATGTCGGCGCCGAAGTCGGCGGCCAGCTTGGCCGAGCTGCGGTCCTTGTCGATGACGGCGGGCACGCCCTCGTAGCCGTCCTCGGTCTCGAAGACCGGCACCCCGCCGCCGCCGGTGGACACCACGATGTAGCCGGCGTCCATGAGGTCCTTGACGGCGTCGAACTCGACGATGCGCTCAGGCTTCGGGGAGGCCACCACCTGGCGCCAGCCGCGGCCGGCGTCCTCCTTGAACGTCCAGCCGGTCTCGGCGGCCTTGGCCTTTGCCTCCTCCTCGGTCATGAACGCGCCGACGGGCTTGGTGGGGT
>NZ_CDRSTZ010000012.1:0-51285 GCF_977052095.1 Senegalimassilia sp. | reverse complement strand
GGCCCTGCCTGCGCTGGCTTCACTGGCTATTGTGATCGTCTCTTGTCCAGTATCCGGTTCTCAAGGTTCCCGCCTGCGGGGTCTCCCCCGCGGCTTTCCCTTCGGAGCAGGCCCGCTTTCGCTTGCCGCCCCTCAAGGCGAGGATGTACTTTACGCCTCCTCCGCCGCCTTGGCAAGCCCCTATCTTCGAGATGCGGTGGTCTACACGTTTTGCACACATTTGGCGTCAGCGAAGCCCGAACTTGGCCTTCGTGCGCCTGAGCTTCCTTGTCCAAGGGCGGTACAGCGCAAGATGGAAGACACGTGAGCTCCGTTTTGCGCCCTTCGGGCTCTTCTTCTTGCACTTCACGGGCTCCGCTCCGCTTTACCCTTCTCTAGTTCATTTGCTCTTCCGTCCTTTCATTGTTGAATCTTCTTAGTATGTCGTTGGCTCTTTCGCCTACTATAGGGGTATTACTTTTATGAGGCGGTGATCCTTATGGTTGATTGTTCGCGTATGGTGCTGCCCGAGCGGGCTTGCAGGGTTATGCATGCGCTTGATGCAGCTGGTTATGAGGCATGGGCTGTTGGCGGTTTTGTTCGCGATGCCCTGCTGGGGCGGCCGTGCTCTGATGTTGACATTGCCTGTAGCGCATCTTGGCAGGAGACGAAGCGCGTTTGCGAGCTTGCGGGCATGCGGGCGCACGAAACGGGCACGCAGCATGGAACCATTACCATTGTTTGCGACGACGAGGCTTTCGAGGTGACGACGTTTCGCTCCGATGGGCAGTATAAGGATGCGCGGCACCCTGACGCCGTGACGTTCGTGCAGACCATCGAGGAGGATTTGGCTCGACGCGACTTCACGATGAATGCGCTGGCCTACCGACCCGACCGAGGGGTGCTTGATCCGTTCGGCGGGCAGGCGGATATGGAGCATGGGGTTATTCGCGCCGTTGGCAATCCTTATGCGCGGTTTTCGGAAGACGCGCTTCGCATTTTGAGGGCTTGCCGCTTCAGCTCGGAGCTTGGGTTTTCGATCGAACCGGCAACATATGAGGGGATGCTGGCCAACAAGGGGTTGCTTTCCCATATCTCGGCGGAGCGCGTGACGCACGAGCTTGAGCGTTTGCTGTTGGGCGAGCATGCCGGCGATGCGCTGCTGGGTTGTGTGGATGCGCTGGCGGCCGTGCTTCCAGAGCTGGTGGCGATGAAGGGGTTTGAACAGCATACCCCCTACCACATTTACGATGTGCTTGAGCACACCGCGCGCGTTATCGACGGGGTGCCGCGGTATCCGTTGGTTCGATGGGCGGCGTTGTTCCACGATATGGGCAAGCCGGCCTGTTTCTTCTTCGACGAGAACGGCACGGGGCATTTTTATGGGCATGCTGCGGTAAGCGCGCCCATTGCACGCGGCATTATGCAGCGCTTGACGTTTTCCGGGGCGTTTATGGACAAAGTGCTGACGCTGGTTCTCCGGCATGATGATGTGGTGCCAGCGCAGCCGAAGCCGGTGAAGCGCATGCTGGCGCGGTTGGGAGGCGATACCGAGCTGTTCGCGGCGCTGTGCGATTTGAAGCGCGGGGATGCCCGCGGGCAGTCGCCCGTTTACAGCGAGGGGCGCATCGAACTGGCCGATGGCCTGCAGCGCACGCTTGACGATATCGTTGCGGCGAACGATGCGTTCACGGTGAAATCACTGGCTATTTCGGGGCGCGATGTTATGCGGCTTGGCGTGCCGCAAGGGCCGCTGGTGGGCAGCGTGCTGAACGAGGTGCTTGAAGCCGTCATTGATGAGCAGGTGCCGAATTCAGCTGATGACCTGGTGAAATTCATTGAGACGTTAATTGGCGAGGAAAAATTTCAAAAAAATTTGCAATTAGGTGTTGACGAAACGAAGCAAGGTGCGTAATATATCAACTCGCGCTTGGCACTACGAACTAGTTCGAAGCAACAAGCGCTAAGGTTTGCCACTGGGGTGTCGTCTAATGGCAGGACAGCGGTTTCTGGTACCGTATGTGAGGGTTCGACTCCTTCCACCCCAGCCATTTCTTTGGTGAATCGATTTTGGCTCCGTCGTCTAGCGGTTTAGGACGTCGCCCTCTCAAGGCGAAGGTCGCCGGTTCGAATCCGGTCGGAGCTACCAACTTTTCTGGCCACGTTTTACGCGGCCTTTTTAATGGCTCCGTCGTCTAGCGGTTTAGGACGTCGCCCTCTCAAGGCGAAGGTCGCCGGTTCGAATCCGGTCGGAGCTACCAAGGAATCAAGCCGAGGTTAACACCTCGGCTTTTTTTGTTTTCTGCAACGATTGGCTGCAACTGCCGATGCGCGGATTGCGCCGGCCGGATTGTTTCCGTAAGCCCTGGACAGAGCTGGTCGGTTGGTTATATCCTCGCTGCTATTGGCGAAACCGATTATGCGCCGCGCAAAGGGGATGTGCGGCTTTGAAAGGGGTTGATTGCCGTGCGCATCGATCATGTGATTTGCTCGTCAAAGCTGTTTACCGGCGAAGGGGACAACGCTGCAGCAGGGGCCGTTGCCATAGCGGGCGACACCATTGCCTATGTTGGGTCACGCGACGATGCTGTCGCGTTCGCAAAGGAGCACAATGATGCCGGCGGATATGAAGCGGCGCGCGTGACCGATTATGGCGATGCGCTTATCGTGCCGGGATTTCACGATTCGCACGTGCACTTCTTTCATTCGGCTGTGTATTCGTCGCCGTTGGCCACGAACTTCTTGGGCGAAAACGAGGCGGATTGCGTTGAGCGCATGAAGCGATTCGCCGAGGGGCGCCCGACCGGGTGGCTGCTGGCGCAGGGGTGGCGCGAGTATCGCTGGAATCCGCCGGCGCTGCCCTCGAAGCGCTCGCTTGACGAGGCCTTCCCCACCCGACCGGTTGCCCTGTACTCCGGCGACGCGCACACGTTGTGGCTGAACAGCTGCGCGCTGGCCGAGCTGGGAATCACACGCGACAGCGTGGCGCCGGCGGGCGGCAGCTACGATCGCGATGAGGACGGAGAGCTGACGGGCATCGTGCGCGAAGCTGCCGCCATGGAGTTGATGCCGCGTATCATGAACGCGTTTTCTGACGACGAGATCGCAGATGCTTACCGTGGATTTTTGCGGACGCTGGCACGCAACGGCATCACGAGCGTGTGCGACATGTCGCTGATGGCCAATCCGGGGCTTGATTTCATCCGCGACGACGTGCACGCGCGCTTGCTTGAGAACGGAGAGTTGACGTGCCGCGTGAACCTGTTCCCCACCCTGCTTGACGATATGTCGAGGTTCGAGTCGATGAACAGGCAATATCGTGGTCCGGTCCTGCGGTGCGCGGGGTTCAAGCAATTCTTCGACGGCGTGTCGAGCCAGCATACTGCATGGGTGACCGAGCCGTATTCGAACGCGCGTTGCGACGACGATTGCGGACGCGCGACCATCGAGCCGGAGAAGATGCGCAAGCTTGTGATGAAGGCCGCCGAACATGGCCACCCCGTGCGCATCCACACAATCGGCGATGCCGCCATCCACGAGGCGCTGAATATCTTCGAAGCAGCGCGAGAGCGGTTCGGCAGCTTACCGAGACGGCAGCATAACTGCCTGGAGCATCTGGAGAACTTCCTTCCCGGCGATGTTGAGCGCTTGGCGCAGTTGGGCGTAGTTGCGGCCGTGCAGCCGCCGCACATGACGCTTGACCCCGGCGGTCCCGAGCGCGATTTGGGACCCGAGCGCGTGCCGTTGATGTGGCCGTTCAAGACGATGCAGGAAGACGGGGCGACGCTGGCGTTCGGCACGGATTCGCCGGTGGTTGACGTGAATTCCATGGGCGTGCTGTATAGCGCGATAACGCGGCAGGACCCGTATACGCGCGAGCCGCGCGGCGGATGGTTGCCTGAGCAGCGCATCAGCCGCGCCGATGCGATTCGCGCGTATACGGCCGGCAGCGCGGTAGCCGCGCAGCGTGCAGGGGAAGTCGGCGAGCTGCGCCCGGGCATGCTGGCGGACCTTGCCGTGGTGGATTCCGATTTGCTGGCATGCGATGCCGAGGACATTCTTGACGCGAAGGTTGTTGCCAC
Source organism: Senegalimassilia sp. (assembly GCF_977052095.1). Lineage (NCBI taxonomy): Bacteria > Bacillati > Actinomycetota > Coriobacteriia > Coriobacteriales > Coriobacteriaceae > Senegalimassilia > Senegalimassilia sp. The sequence goes on along the minus strand of NZ_CDRSTZ010000012.1, from coordinate 47,224 downwards.
CTGGATGGGCGGAACGTGCGTGTACGAGGCGTAAAGGTAAAGTAGCGAAAATGGGAGCGGTCCCGGCGGATTGGTTCGCCGGGACCGCTTTGCGTTGCTGGTGCGCCTTCGCGGTGGGATGTTGGGAGGTATAAGTTGCTTTGCAACTTGTGCAGTGCCGTGGGTGCTTTGCTGGTTTGCGAGCGTTTTTTGGGGAATGCGGTGACGCGCCTTCGGCGCTTTCTATTTGGGGTCAGCGCTTTCGTTCGACGCTACGGGATAGGGTTGCGAATCACCGGGATTCCCCAGGGTTACGTTGTGCGGGAGTCTTTGGTTTTGTCTTTTAAAGGCGAGTTACTGCGCGTAGGGCAGGTGGGGTTTGCCGTGGCACCACATGTGGTTGAGCGGGCCGCTTCCTTGTCCGAGGTTAAGGCCGGTGGACATGGCGCCGCGTACGAAGCCTTTCGCGCGGCGGACAGCTTGCTCGATGGTGTTGCCCTGCGCAAGGCCGCAGGCGATGGCGCTTGAGAGCGTGCAGCCGGTACCGTGGGTGTTTTCCGTGTCGATGCGCTTTGCGCGCAGCCAGGAAAGGCTGCCGTCGGGCAACACGAGCAGGTCGTCGGCCGTATCGCTGCGATGGCCGCCTTTGATGAGCACCGCGCCGTTGGTGTTTTGCGCAATGGCTTGCGCGGCGCGCTGCATGGCTTCGTCGTCTTCAACGGGAAAACCGCAGAGCACCTGCGCTTCGGGCATGTTCGGCGTGATGACGGTTGCAAGCGGCACGAGATGCTCGATAAGCGCCGCTACGGCCTGCTCGGCGATAAGGCGCGAGCCGCTTGTTGCGACCATGACGGGATCGAGCACGATATTGCTTGCTTCATGCGCGCGCAGGCGTTCAGCGATAACGGCAATGATGTTCGCGGAGGAGACCATGCCGATCTTCACGGCGTCGGGGCGGATATCCTCGAACACGGCGTCGATTTGGGCGGCAACCACAGCAGGGTCGATATCCTGCACCGCGCGTACGCCGCACGTGTTCTGGGCCGTGATGGCGGTGATAGCGGTTTCCGCGAACAGACCGTAGGACTCGATGGTTTTGATATCGGCCTGGATGCCGGCACCGCCGCTGGAATCCGAACCCGCGATGCTGAGAACCGTTTTCATGCAAACCCCCTCTTCGGTGATGGATTTTACACATTGAAGGCCTGAGAGCAGCCTTTGGTTGAACGGGCTTCATTATAGGAGAACTGTGTGCGAAAGGAAGCGAGACGAGTGCGCGCCCGCTAGGATGCCCGAGGAGGTTGTGGTGGGTTCACCTTTTGCGACGCGTGTGAATACGGTGGCGCGCCTTCGGCGCTTTTGATTTGGGATCGAGCTTTCGCTCGACCCTACGAATTTTGTTGAGACGACATCAGCTCAAGCAAGCGGAAGCTTGCCGCGAGGTAGATCTTGCCAGGCATTTGAAGCTATTTGCCCGAACAATGCTTCGAGCACAAAAGGCTCCCGAGCGATGCTCGAGAGCCTTTTGCGTTGGCGTGGCGGTTGAGATTACTCGTTATCAAGGTCGATGACGAGGCCGTCCATGATGGTGTTTACCGTGCGGACGGCGCACATCTTGCCGCACATGGTGCAGGTGCCCTCGTTGGCCGGCGGGGCGCTTTCGAAGACCTTGCGCGGGCGCACCGGGTCGATGGCCAGGCCGAATTGCTCTTCCCAGTCCATACGGCGACGGGCGTCGCTCATGCGGTTGTCGCGGTCGCGCGCGCCGGGGACGCCCTTGGCGATATCGGCCGCGTGCGCCGCGATTTTCGTGGCCACAAGGCCGTCGCGCACGTCCTGGGCATCGGGCAGGCGCAGGTGCTCGGCGGGCGTGACGTAGCAGAGGAAGTCGGCACCCGTTGATGCGGCAACGGCGCCGCCGATGGCGGCCGTGATGTGGTCGTAACCGGGCGCGATGTCGGTGACAAGCGGGCCGAGAACATAGAACGGCGCGTTGTGGCACAGGCGCTTCTCCAGGCGCATGTTCGCCTCGATTTCGTTGAGGGCCATGTGGCCCGGGCCCTCGACCATGACCTGCACGCCCGCGTCCCAAGCGCGCTTCGTGAGCTTGCCGATTTCGATGAGCTCGGAGATTTGCCCTGCGTCGGTGGCATCGTAGTTGCAGCCGGGGCGCATGGCGTCGCCGATGGAGATGGTGACGTCGTGCTCGTGCAGGATTTCCAGCACCTCGTCGTAGTGCTCATAGAAGGGGTTCTCGTTGCCCGTGGCTTCCATCCAGGCGAAGATAAGCGAGCCGCCGCGGCTGACGATGTTCATGAGGCGGCCGGTTTCCTTGAACGACTCGATGGTGCGACGGTTCATGCCGGCATGGATGGTGACGAAGTCCACGCCGTCCTCGGCGTGGCGGCGCACGACGTCGAGGAAGTCCTCGGCCTTGATGGCGATGAGCGCCTTCTCCAAGTAGCCGATGGCGTCGTACATGGGAACCGTGCCGATCATGGCCGGCGACTTCTCGATGAGCTTCGTGCGGAACGCCTGCGTTTTGCCGCTGTTCGACAGGTCCATGATAGCTTCGGCGCCCAGTTCAAGCGCGATATCAACCTTCTGCCACTCAACGGCCTCGTCGGCAAGGTCGCCCGAGATGCCGAGGTTGACGTTGACCTTCGTGCGCAGGCCTTCGCCGACGCCTTCGGGCGACAGCGACGTGTGATGGATGTTCGCCGGGATGGCGATGCGGCCGGCGGCAACGCCTTCGCGAATGAATTCCGGGCTGCGGCCTTCCTTTTCCGCCACGACGCGCATGGCAGGCGTGATCTGACCGGCGCGGGCGTAGTCGATTTGCGTGATGAGGTTCGACGATGCGTTCGTCATGAATGCTCCCTTCGTTGGCATTACCCATACAGGTTCGGCGGGTCGAAGCGTTGCGGCGCTTCCTCTCAGCCCGCCCGGCGCCGCGGCGCTTGCGAGCTCCCCCGATATGCGATTGATGTGGTGGCTATTATACGCCGGCGACCTGTTCGGCTGCGGCTGCGAGCGGGTAAAAGACATAAAGCGTGCCCGACTCGACGGCGATGGACGCCTCCTGGCCGATAAGCTCGTTGGAAAGCCCCAGGCTGGTGCGGTTCGTGAGCGGCTCGTCGTCAAGCGAGTACTCCAGGCCGCGTTCGATGACGCCCTCGGCCCGGTCGTTCGCCGCGAAAACGGACACGGTGCCGCTGTCGATGCCCTCGGGGATGGTGAAAGCGTCGGGGCCGGTGATAAGGCGGATGGCGAACGCGTCGGCAATGGCCGTGACGTACGCGCCGCGCTCGGAGAAGCTTGCGAACAGCTGCAGGTTCGCAAGCGTGTGATCGAGCCTGCCGCCGATGCCGCCGTAGATGAACAGCGCGTCGTGGCGGAAGTTCACGGCCTTTTCCATGGCAAGTTCCATGTCGGACTGGTCTTTGTGCTCGGGATAGCGGCTGACGCGCTTCGCCCGCGGCACGTAGCCGAGCGAATCGAAGTCGCCAACGGCCATGTCGGGGACGACGCCGGCCGCCTCAAGCGGGGCGAACCCGCCGTCGACGGCGATGATGCAATCGAATTCACCCGCGCGGTAGCGCCGCATGAAGTCCGCTTCGTTGAAATATGTTGCCCCGACTAATGCACAGGTTGTCATGATGCTCCTTGTCTTGTGTTCGGTATGGTAGAATACCACACGCGAGTGGGCCAGGCGATCGCGCGCCGCGGTTGCGGCGTGAGGAAAGTCCGGGCTCCAAAGGGCAAGATGCCAGCTAACGGCTGGGCGGGGCAACCCGACGGAAAGTGCCACAGAAAAGTAAACTCCCCCGTTCATACGGGAGAAAAGCTGAAACGGTGCGGTAAGAGCGCACCAGCGCGTTGGCAACAACGTGGCTTGGAAAACCCCATCTGGAGCAAGCGCAAATAGGAACGCGACACGGCCGCCCTTCCGTGCGTTCGGGTTGCGTGCTTGAGACGTGCGGCGACGCACGTTCGAGATAAATGGTCGTCCAACGACAGAACCCGGCTTATCGACTCACTCGCCTTTTCGATGGGAAAGCCCCTTGCATCCGTGGATGCAAGGGGCTTTTTGTTTTGCGACGAATGCCGAAGCTACGTGAGCCGCAACGTTGCTGCGCGTGATATAAGGGGGATTTACTGGTGCACCTTCGGCGCTTTTTGTTTGGGGTCGAGCTTTCGCTCGACGCTACGGATTAGAAGGAACGGAAACTTGTATTTGAGGCTCCCCTACGGCCGCAGCAACACTCGATAACCTTGCGTTCCGAATGTCCATCGCCGCAGGTGGCGCAAAAGTCAGCGAGGGCCGCTGTGGTGCCCGGAATTCGTGGGTTCGCGAAGACGCCGCGTACTTTGGTACGCAAGTCTTCGGGAACGCGCGAAGGCCGGGTGCCACAGTGGCCCACAGCGTCGAGTTAATTCGCCGGCCGGCAGGCCGGCGAAACCCATTTAGTCGAGGTCGTCGATTTCGAAGTCGTCGGCGGCGTCGCCATAGCCAGAGAAGTCTTTCTCGATACCGGCAGCGATAGGTGCGGCGGCAACCGTGGCGCCAGCAGCGGCGGCGGGCACAACGGGCTCGACAACCGGTGCGGGCTTGGAGTCGTACGCATCGGAACCGTCGATGGTCAGCGGCGCCTGCGGCGCGGTCATGGCCGCGGATTCAGACGGTTTGGCCGGAGCTTCCACATGCGTGGCGTAACGACCATGCTGGCCACCGGAAATAAGGGAAGCAGACGGGGCCTTCTCGCCGATTTCGGCCAGCTTGCGCGTGGCGTCGGTGATGTAATCGGACAGCAGGTCGCGATATTCCTCGCGCGCCTCCTCGCGGTCTTCCTCGAGCTTCTTGATGGCGTCCATGACCTTCTGGCGATCGTTCTCGGCCTTGTCGAGAATGCGATCGGCCTCGTCCTCGGCGTCCTTGATGGTGGCAGCGGCATCGGCCTTGGCGTTCGCGAGGATTTCGTCAGCGGAACGCTGAGCGATGATGAGCGCCTGCGCGATGGCGTTGTCGTCGGCCTTCTTCGCCTCGAGCTGACGTTCGAGCTCGGCGATGCGGGCGTCCTTCTCGGCCAGCACGGACTCGTCGATGGCGGGAGCAGCGGGCGCGGGCGTAGGCTCGGGCTGCGCAGGCTCTTCCTCTTCGATGACGGCCGGGCGGTCGAAGCCAGCGAACGCGTCGTCGCTGACCTGGCCCTGCAGCGAGGCAATCTGCTCGTTCAGCGCATCGATTTCGTCAGCGACATGCTCGAGGAACACGTCCACTTCGTCAACGTCATAGCCCTTGCGGTCAATGGAGAAGCTTTGGTTGTGGATTTCTGCCGAGGTGATAGCCATCTCATATCCCTTCATCAGATGTGCAGGTGCGCCCGGGGCGCAATTAGAACAAGTTTACCAACAAACGTACCCCGAATTGTAGTACAAGCAACGCGATGATGGGCGTAACGTCCACCATACCGCCAATTGGCGGGATGAGGCGCTTGAACAGGTTCAAATACGGGTCGCACACGCGTGCGAGCACGTTGTTGATGTCGGCGAGGATGCCTCGATCGGTCGGAAACCACGACAGCAGCACATACACGAAGATGATCATGCAGTACGCGTCGGACAGCGACACGATGAGGTATTTCAAGCTGAGCACGTGATAACTCCTTGCGAGAGCCGCCGGCAAGGCCGGCGGCACATCGGTTTACAGAACGCCTTGCGAACGCAGGCTTGCGCGCTCGGATTCGGAAAGCGCCGCGCCGCGCGCGATGACGAACACCTTGTCGGCAATGCAGTCGACGCTGGCATCGAGGGCGCTTGACACGCCGAACGAGAAGTCGAGCACGCGTTTTGCCAGTTCATCGGGCGTTGCCTTCAGGGCAAGCACCACCGCATCGCCCGCTTTGAGCGCCTTAGCCACCTTTTCGACCTCGCCATAGCAGGCGGGCTTGATGACGGTGACCGAGCGCGTGGGGCTGTGCGTGCCCGTGGCCGTGCCCTCGTATGCCTTGTACGGGTCGAACGACGAAGCGGCCGGCTTGGGCTTAGCCGTTGCAGTTGCTGCGGCAGCGGCGGGCGCCGCAGTGGCAGCCTCGCTGTTACCCGCCTCGGCAGCCGTGGTGCTGAACAGGGCGTTCAAGCTTTCGGAGCGCTCTTGGTTCGCTGCAGCGGCCGCGCGGCCGTTCGGCGTGTTCGCCGGTACGGAGAACGCTGGTTCAACCATGGTGCGGTTGCCGAACGAGCTGGACGTTGACACCTTGCGAGGCGGCAGCGGATCGCGATTGAGGCTGTCGGGGACCGTGGTGTGCGCGCGCACGTCGTCGATGGAGACAAGCTTGGCCGGACGATACCCGCTGCCTTGCGTCGTCGAGGAGACGCGGGCATGATTGCCGCGCGCCGGGCGCGTGGTGACTGACGAGTACGGGTCGTAGTTCGAGCTGGGCGCATCGTCTGCGTCGTCGTCATAATCGTCGTAGTCGTCGTAGTCGTCGAAATCATTGCGACCGCGGTCGTAACCGCTGTCGTAGCCAGACGTGCCATCGGAAAACCCGAGCTTGGACTTGATGCTGTCGAGCATGCCTTCGGGCTTATTGAACTTGGGCATTGCCATACCGCTCTCCTGCTTCGTTTCTTTGGGGACGACGGTCGAGCCGTCGCTGCGTGTTCGGTATATGCGAGGCCGCACGCTTAAGCGTCAGGCGCCTCGAACGTGTCGCTGAACAGAGCGCGGCCTATCCGCACCATGGTAGCACCCGCGCAAACGGCCTCGCGCCAGTCCTCGCTCATGCCCATGGAAAGTTCATTGAAGGCAGCCGCTTGTTCAGCAGAAAGCTGCGTTCGAAGCTGGTCGCGCAGCGCGGCCAGACCGTCGAAGCACTCGCGCGCCACCGCAAGGTCGCCCTGCGGAGCCATGGTCATAAGGCCGCGCACGCGAATGTGCGAAAACTCGACGGCATGCGCAAGCACGTCGGCAACGTCGGCCGGGGCCAAGCCGCTTTTGCTTTCCTCACCCGACACGTTCACCTCAAGAAGCACGTCTTGCACCTTGCCGACAGCTTGCGCGGCCGTATCGAACTTCGCAAGATGGCTTTCCTTGTACAGCGAGTGTACGAGCGTGGCGTTCGCCACAATCTCGGGGATTTTGCGCGATTGGATGTTGCCGATGAAATGCCACGTTTCGCTAGGAAGCGCTGCGACCTTTTCGGCAAGCAGGTCGGGACGGTTTTCGCCGAAGTCGTGCGCACCGGCGGCAACGGCCGCGCGCACGGCATCGATGCCAACCGTTTTCGAGACGGCGATGACCTTCACGTCGCGCGGGTTGCGCCCACACGAGGCGCAGACGCGGGAAAGCTCGTCGAGCGTGTTCTGGTAATGTTGAGCGAATGGCATGGTATCAAGCCTTTCTGAACGCGACGGCACCATGGCGGCCGCACGTGCCGCCCGATGCGCGATACGAATAATACGCTTGGGAATTGCACTGAGTGCAGATGCCCGCATCGCAGATGCGCGCCGCATCGACGCCGGCGGCAACAAGCGACGTGCGCAACGCGTCGAGCATGCTAACGTGGCGCTGCCCCTCGATGCAGCTAGCTCCGAACTGGGAACGGAACGTGTCGGCAACATCTTGGCCGACCTCGAAGTGGCAGGCGTGGATGTGCGGCCCGATGTAAACGTTGTAGCCGCCCAAGTTCGCGCGCACCTGATCGGGGCAGCACGCGCCATCGGCTTGCGCAAGGCGCTGGGCAGACAACACGGCGATGTTGCCGGCGACGCCGCGCCAGCCCGCATGAGCCACGACGAAGCGCCCTGTTGGCGACACGATGATGACAGGTGTGCAGTCGGCGAAGCACAGCAGCGCCGCGACGCCCGGAACGGATACCGCCAACGCGTCGGCCCCTGCTTGCGCGCGCTGCTGCGCGGCAACAAGCTGGGCAGCGCTGGCCGAGTTGATATCGACGATGGTGGTTCCGTGCACCTGGTTGGGAACGATGACGGGGGTATCCGGCGCGCCAAGCGCCTCCATGACGCGGGCTCGGTTCTCCATGACATGATCGAGGTTGTCCTGCACATGCGCCCCCAGGTTCAACGACGCGAATACGCCTTCGCTGACACCGCCCGCGCGACCGGTAAACGCCACGCGGACGCCGCACACATCGAAAAGCGCTTGGTCGGTGAGCATGGAAATGCGACGCGCGCCGCAAGGGCGCGCGTCGAGATGAGGTGCTGGTAACGTGTTGCACACCATATGCAAGCTATCCTTTAGCGCTGGCGCTTCAGGAAGTCGGGGATGTAGTCCTCGTCGGCGAAACGGCCGGGCGTGCTGGTGAGCGTGGAGTACGTGGACGGCTGAGGCGCCGGAGCAGGCTCAGGCGAAGACGTGGATGCGAACAGGTCTTTGCGGGAGAAGTCCATGGAAGACTGCTGCGGCGCGTTGACCTTGAAGCCCGTGGCGATAACGGTGATGCGCACGCTGTCGCCCATGCCTTCGTCGATGATTTGGCCGTAGATGATGTTGGCGTTCTCATCGGCGCACGCCTCGACGGTGCGGGCAGCCTCGTCGACCTCGGTAAGCGTGAGGTCGGGACCGCCGGAGATGGAGAACAGCACGCGGGAAGCGCCGGCGATGGAAGCCTCGAGCAGGGCGGAATTCGTGGCCTGCTGCGCGGCGTCGAGCGCGCGGTTTTCACCGGAGGAGATGCCGATGCCCATCATGGCCGTGCCGGCGTCCTTCATGACGGTGCGGATATCGGCGAAGTCGAGGTTGATAAGACCCGGGATGGTGATGAGGTCCGTGACGCCCTGGATGCCCTGGCGCAGCGTATCGTCGGCGATGCGGAACGCGTCGAGCATGCTGGTTTTCTTGTCGACGATTTCCAGCAGGCGGTCGTTCGGGATGACGATGAGCGTGTCAACCTTCTGCGACAGCAGATCGATGCCCTGCTCAGCCTGATTGCGGCGCGTGCGACCCTCGAACGAGAACGGCTTCGTAACGATACCAACCGTCAGAGCGCCGATTTCCTCGCGCGCGATTTCCGCGATGATGGGAGCAGCGCCCGTGCCGGTGCCGCCGCCTTCGCCAGCGGTGACGAAGACCATGTCGGCCTCCGCAAGCGCTTCGCGAATTTCAGCACGGGATTCCTCGGCTGCCTGGCAACCAACCTCAGGGTTGGCGCCGGCGCCCAGGCCGCGCGTGAGCTCTTCGCCAATGTGGATGGTTTTGTCCGCATCCGACATCAGCAGGGCCTGACGGTCCGTGTTGACGGCGATGAACTCGACGCCTTTCACGCCCGCCTCGACCATGCGGTTCACGGCATTCGTGCCGCCGCCGCCGACGCCGACGACCTTGATGACCGCCAGATGCTCGCCCGAATTGTTTGGCATTGTATTCCTCCACACTAATACGCTTGCTGTGAGCTGCGTTTCACACACTCGTGGTTATATTCACGTGGGATTATTTTACACAACGACCGATGGTTTGCAACGCTTCCCACGCATTCGACAACGACATGTTCATAGGATGCGCACCCGAAAGGCCTGATTGCACGGGCGCGCAGCTCCTACAGCGACCGCCACGTGGGACGATCGGGCGTGCGCACGTTGATGTACGTGACGCCTTCGGGGTGCTCCTTGAGGATTTGCAGGCACACGCGCTCTTTCTCGCGGATGTTGTCCGCCGTGCCGAAGACGATGTCGGGACCGTCTTTGATGGTGAGCGTGGTGGACTCCGTTTCCGTGGCCTTCACCGACGTGACGCGGTCGGCCAGCTCGGTGGTCATGCCCGCCACGATGGAAAGCGCGTTGTTCACGTTCGCGTCAGAGCAATACGAGCCGACGGCCGGCTTCGTGCCGTAGGGCACGTCGGTGATGTGCAGCACGTTTTCCGCGTCCTCGTACACCTTTGAACTGGTGCGACGGCCCGCGTCGGAGTCTTTGGCGGGGATGGGCATGAGCCACATGCCGTCGGAGGCGATGGCCCACTGCGTGGACGACTGCGCGTTTTCGGACGGCACCTCGACCACGGCGGTGATGGTGCGCTCCGTCACGTCGATTTCCAACGTGCTGGGAAATACGCGGCGCACCTTCACGTCGGCGACCCAGGCGTCTTTCATAAGGTTTTCCTTGATGCCGGCCGCATCGACGCGCAGAAGCGTGGTGCCGGCATCGACGCCGGCAAGCTGCTGCATGTCAGAGGCCGTAAGGTGCTCGACGCCTTTGACCGACACGCTTTCGATGGTGAATAGGCTTGAGTTGTACGCGATGGCGGCCGCAATGGCAAGCGCCACGATGACGCCGGCAACCACGCCGAGGCGCGCAAGGTAGCGATGATAGGTTTTCTGCGCGCGGGCGGCGCGATCGACCTGCGGCAAGTCACCCACGCGCACCGAAGTGAGGCGCGTGGCGCCGGACCGCTCGTACGTGCGGGCTTGGCGCGGGGCCACAGGGCGGCGGGTGTTGCCGGCCTGCGCGCGCGAGGCGGTCCTACGCGAACCCGAGGAAGCGGACTTCCGGTTGTAATTCGATGCCATACGCCTCGTATACCTTCGACCTTGCCAAATTGATAAGCTCCAACACATCGCGCGCCGTGGCGTTGCCGCGATTCACGATGAAATTCGCGTGCACCTCGGAGATTTGCGCGTCGCCGGATTGCACGCCTTTGAGGCCGACCGCTTCGATGAGCTGGCCCGCCGAGGCGCCTTCCGGATTCTTGAACACGCTGCCGCAGCTGGGAAGCGTGAGCGGCTGCGTTTTCTTGCGCCGCGTGTGCGAGGCTTCCATTTTACCGCGCAGCAGGTACGGGTCTGCCGGCTTGACGGAAAGCTCGCATTCGACGATGACGTCGTCGGGCGCAAACGAGCTTGAGCGATAACCCCACGTGATGTCGGACGCTTCGCGGCGCACAAGCCCCGTGCGCGGAGACAGCGTGGTGACGGACACCACCTGCGAGGCGATGCCCTGCTCGCGCGTGCCGGCGTTCATGCGCAGCGCGCCGCCAACGGTGCCCGGCGTGCCCACGGCAAATTCAAGCCCCGACAGGCAGCGGCGAAACGCTTCCTGTACGACGCTTGACAGCGGCACGCCCGCGCCGACGCAGAACCGGCACGTTTCCTCGTCGAACCGGCAGGCGCGGAAATCGCGGCCGAGCGTGATGACGACGCCGGAAAAGCCTTCGTCAGACACGAGCAGGTTGCTCCCCCGCCCCACGGCAACCCATGGAGTAGCCGTGGCCTGGCAAGCCTGCACCAGGCGCTTGAGCGCGCCGATGCTGGCGACCTGCACGTAGAAACGCGCCGGCCCGCCGATGCGGTACATGGTGTGCCGGCGCATAGGCTCGTCGGGGTACACGTCGGCCTCGAACGAGCCGTCGACGAGCAGCGCCTCAAGCGGCGAGCATGCATGACGCGCGGCCATGCGCTACGCCCGCGACTTCAACGCGTCGATAACCTGCGGGCCCATGGCGGTGACGTCGCCAGCGCCCATGGTGATGACCAGATCGCCCGGCTGCACCTTTTCCAGCAGGTGCGGGACGACATCGATGCGGCGCGGCACGAAATCGGCCTGCGGGTGCCCGTCGTGGTCGAGCACGACGTTGAGGAAGGTTTTGCCCGAAACGCCCGGGACCGGTGCTTCGCCGGCCGGATAGACGTCCATGAACGTGACGGAGTCGGCCGCGTCGAACGCCGAGCCGAACTCGTCGTGCAGCACGTGGGTGAACAGCGGCGCGCGCGAGTAGCGGTGCGGCTGGAACAGCACGTGCACGTGGTTGTAGCCAAGCTGCGCGGCGGCGTTGATGGTGGCCGCGATTTCGGTGGGATGATGCGCGTAGTCGTCCACGACGGTGACGTCGGCCACTTCGCCTACCAGATCGAAGCGGCGGCGCACGCCGGCGAACTGCGCCAGGGCGTCGGCAGACGCCTGCGCGTCGAGGCCGAGCGCCCACAGCAGCGTGATGACGCCCGTGGCGTTCAGCACGTTATGGCGGCCGGGGTTCTGCTTGACCGAGCCTGCGACCTGCGTGCCGTCGGGAAGCGCCACCGTGAAGCGGCTGCCGACGCCGTGCGGCTCGTAGGACACGACGCGCGCGTCGCAGGTGTCCTTGAAGCCGTACGTGAACATGCGGCGGCCTTCGGAGCGCGCGATGTCGACGACGTGGCTGTCCTCGCCGCACGCCACGATGACGCCATCGGCGGGAACAAGGCCCATGAAGTCGTGGAACTTTTCGTAGATCTCGTTGAGGTCTTTGTAGTGGTCGAGGTGGTCGGCCTCGATGTTCGTGACGAGCACGGCTGCCGGCGAGAGGTGCGTGAACGACTTGTCGGACTCGTCGGCTTCCACGACGTAGTAACGGCCGGATCCGGAATGGGCGTTCGTGCCATAGGAGCGCACGATGCCGCCGATAAGGAACGTGGGGTCGGCGCCGAGCACGTCGAGCGTGCTGGCCAGCATGGAAGACGTGGTGGTTTTGCCGTGCGTACCGGCAACGGCAAGCGTGTCAAGGCCGACGCCGAGGTGCGCAAGCATCTTGGCGCGGTGCCAGATCTCAAGGCCGCGGCGCTTTGCCTCGATGAGCTCGGGGTTGTTTTCGAGAATGGCCGTGGACACGACGATGATGGGGTTGCCCGCAGGGATGTTCTCGGCTTTCTGGCCGATGAAGATGGTGATGCCGGCCTCGCGCAGCTGCTTGGTGTAGCGGCTGTCCTTGATGTCGGAGCCGGTGACTTCCATGCCCTGGTCGTGGGCCACCTTCGCGATGCCGCTCATGCCGACGCCGCCGACGCCGATGAAGTGCACCTGCTTGATGCGTTCTGTGCTCATGTTGGATGCCCCCTGGTATACCGTGCGCAGGCGCGTGATGCGCGCCTGCGATTGCCTGCTTATCCGGGTTCGCGGCTGCGCAGCATGCGCCCGCGTTCCAAAACCGCCTTATTCTACCCTATCGCGCTTGCCCGGCGCCGGCCGCCTCACAGACTACATCTGCGAGCAGCCCTGCCGCATCGCGCGTTTTCGCCGCCGCGGCCGCCGCGGCCATGCGCTGGCGCGCGTCTTCGTCCTCGATGAGAGTGCGCAGGTAGTCCGTGAACTGGGCGCCTTCGACATCGGCATCGGCCACGAGAAACGCCGCGCCTGCCTCCACGCACGCGCGCGCGTTCATGGTTTGGTGATCTTCGGTGGCGTACGGGAACGGCACGAGCAGCGCCGGGATGTGGCGCGCGGAGATTTCCGCAAGCGACGTGGCGCCGGCGCGGCTGACGATGGCGTCGGTGGCCGCCATGGCCAGGCCCATCTGGTCGGTGTAGCCGAACAGGTGCCAGCGGCGAGCCTGCTCGGGCGTGAGCGCAAGCTGCTCGGTGACGCTGTCAAGCTCTTTAGGGCCCGTGACGTGCACGATGTGCAGGTCGGGATACCCCAGCAGCATGTCTTTGCGCGCGGCGATAGCGCTGTTGAGGTGGCGCGCGCCCAGGCTTCCGCCCGTGACCAGCAGCATGCGCGCGTCGGCGGGGATGCCGAACGCTTCGCGGCCTTGCTCGCGCGTGGCCGCGAACACGCTTGCGCGCACGGGATTGCCCGTGAGCACGACGCGGCTTTTGTCGGAAAGCGCCTCGGCTGCGTGCTGGTACGTGAGGCACACGGCCTTCGCCCGGCGAGCGAGATACTTGTTCGCCATACCCATGACGGAGTTCTGCTCGTGCACCACCACGGGGATGCCGCGCTGCTCGGCGGCGCGGGCCACCGGGATGCACACATAGCCGCCGAAGCCGACGACGCAGTCGGGCTTGACCTCGTCGAACCACGCGCGCGCAAGCTTCGTAGACTTCTGGATCTTCATGATGGACTTCGGCAGCGTCATGGGGTGGTTGCGGTTGAAGCCCGCGGCCTCGAACGCCTTGTACGGGATGCCGGCCGCCGGCACCAGCCGCGACTCGATGCCCGCAGGCGTGCCCGCGTAGAGCACCTCGTGTCCGCGCGCTTGAAGCTGGTCGGCTAAGGCCAAAGCCGGGTTGATATGGCCGGCGGTGCCGCCGCCGGAAAGCACGATACGCATAGCCTACCTCCGTTGAGTTCTGCGGCTGCGCGGCGCGAGCGCCGCGGCGTCGTCGCGGGCGTCCCTTGCGCGCCGCGAGCTTGATGAGCGTGTCCCATCGTCGGTGAAACGCGGGCGCTCGTAAGGTTGATCATCGTCGACGGCGCGCACGACGCGCAGGTTCGCGCGGCGCCGATCGTAAACCGTGGTGGTGTCGGCATATTTGGCAACCGAAAGGATAAGGCCGACCATGATGAACGTGGCGATAAGCGAAGAGCCGCCCGACGACACAAACGGCAGGGGTTTGCCCGTGGTGGGAACAAGCCCGATGACGCAGCCGATGTTCAAAAACGCCTGGAACACGATCATGATGGTGCAGCTTCCCGCCACCATGGAGCCGAAACGCGAGTTTGAGGCGCGCGCGATGCGCAGACCGGCAAACAGCAGCGCCAAGAAAAGCACGATGACCAGCAACGCGCCGATCATGCCAAGCTCTTCGCCGATGATGGAGAACACGAAGTCGGTTTCGGCCTCGGGCAGGTAGTCGAACTTCTCGCGCGAATTGCCCAGCCCCACGCCGAAAATGCCGCCTTCGGCGAACGCGTAGAACGAGTGGATAGTCTGGTAGCCGTCACCGTAGCCGTTTTCGCCATCGCCCCAGGGGTTGTACACGACCAGGCGGTCGGTGCGGTAGCCCGTGCCGAACGTTGCCACAAGCGCCAACACGAAGGCGACGCCGAGCAAGAGCAAGATGCTGCGCATGGACACCTCGCCCAGCCACATGACCGACAGGATGCCGATGAAGATGATGATGGTGGTGCCGAGGTCGGACTGCGTTTCGTACAAGAAAGCGATCGGCGCGATAAGCAGCACGATAATTTGTCCGATAAGCATCTTGCCCTCAAGCACGCCTTCTTGAGCATCGCTTAAAATGCGCGCTGCCATGAGGACGAACGCGATCTTCGCGAACTCGGAAGGCTGCAGCGAAATGGGCCCGAGCACGAGCCAGCGCTGGGCGCCAAGCGCCGTGGTGCCCATAGCCGCCGTGAGGATAAGCAGGCCGATGGCAATGGCGTACACGATCCAAAGCCCGACGCCCTTCCAAACCTCAGGCGGGGCGAACCGCCACAGCAAAAAGGCGGCCACCACGCCGATAATGGCGAATTTCAGCTGGTCAAACAGATACTCGGCCGGGTTCGCGTCGCTGAGCGTGCCGGCAGAGGCGGCGTCCGAGAGGATGGAAACCTGGGAGGCGGAGTAGATCATGACGAAGCCGATGAGCGTCAGCGCAAGCACCGACAGCACAAGCACGACCTGCGGCCACACCACCGACTCGGCGTCGGAGCGTCGCGAAGCTGCAAAAGATGCCATAGATGCAAGACCCTACGCGCCAAGCGCGGCCGCGCGCGCGGAAACAAGCTGCTTGAACACTTCGCCGCGCTCTTCGAACGAATGGAACTCGTCGAACGAAGCGCACGCCGGGGACAGCAGCACAACGTCGCCGGACGCCGCTTGGTCAAGTGCCACGTCGAGCGCATCTTCGAGATGATTCGCGCGCAGCAGCTTGAAGTCGGCTGGGGCCGAAGCCGCCGCGCCCTCGAACGCCGCCATGAAGCGGTCGGCCGCGTCGCCGAAGCACACGCACACGCGCGTATGACGATGCGCGGCCGCCACGAGGTCTTCCAGGTCGGTGCCCTTGTCGTCGCCGCCGAGCAGCACGACCGGGCGCGTATGGGGAAACGCCGCAAGCGCCTTGAGCGTGGCGTCGACGTTCGTTGCCTTCGAGTCGTTGTAGCACGCCGCGCCGCGCACGGTGCCGCAGGGCTCGATGCGGTGCTCGAGCGGGGCGAACGTGACAAGCGCTTTGGCCACTTCAGCGGCATCGACGCCGCAAGCCAACGCGGCGGAAGCGGCGGCAAGCGCGTTGCCAGCGTTGTGCGAACCCTTGATGAGCAGGTCCGCTTCGTTTACGAGCGCGTGCTCGGTGCCGCGCAGCGCCACCTCAAGTGTGCTGTCAGCAGCAATGAACGCCGCGTTTTCCGCGCCGCAGCGGGCGCGCATGTCGCCCGAGAGGCCCTCGGCCGTGCCCATGGGAACGATAGCGAAGCCGCAGCCGCCTTCGACCTGGCGCAGCTGGCGCACCTTGGCGCGCACGACGTCGTTCGACGCATCCATGACCGCCACGGCACCCGGCACGCTTGCCAGGTTGTCGAGCAGCTTGAACTTCGCGTCGCGGTAGTTTTCAAGCGTATGGTGCCAATGCAGGTGATCGGGCGTGATGTTGAGCATGACGGCCACGTTCGGCGCGAAGCGCTTCGTGGACGCCAGCTGATACGACGACACCTCGGCCACGTACACGTCGGCCGCATTCGCGCCCACGGCGGAAATGCACGTGTCGCCGATGTTGCCGACGGCCGCAGCGCGCAGGCCCGCCGACTTCAGCAGGTGCGCGGTAAGCGCGGTGACCGTGGTTTTGCCGTTCGTGCCGGTGACGGCAACCCAGCGGCTGCTTGCCGCCGATTCGCGCCACGCGAACTCGACTTCGCTGATAACTTCGTTGCTGACGCGCGCCGCCGCCTGATACAGCTCGGAGAATTCGGAGATGCCCGGGCTTGCGATGGTGAGCTCGAAATGCCCGCCTGCCGCTTCGGCCAGCTGCGCCACGGCGTTATCGCCGAACGCGACGTGAGCGCCCGCTGCGCGCGCGGTTTGGGCGAACGCGTCGGCATCGGCGCTGTGCGCGCCGCCGAAGATGGCAAGTTCGCTGACGCGCCCTCCCAAAAGCGGCATGAGGTAGTCCACGGCGTCGTGGCCGGACTTGCCTAGGCCGAGCACGAGCACGCGGCCAAGCGTTTCAGGAGCGTATTTTTTGCTTGCGATCATCGCAACATCGGACATGTTAAGCCACCGCCATCAAAGACTCTGCAAAGTACCAGGCAAAACCGAGCGCAGCAAGCACGCCCGAAACAATCCAGAAGCGCACGACGACCTTCGTCTCGGACCAGCCCTTCTTCTCGAAGTGGTGGTGCAGCGGCGCCATAAGGAAGATGCGCTTGTGGGTTTTCTTGTAGTAGAACACTTGGATCATGACCGACAGGGCCTCGGCCACGAACAGGCCGCCGATGATAAGCACGACGAACTCGGTTTTCGTGAACACCGACAGGCAGCCCAGCGCCATGCCAAGCGCCAGCGAACCGGTGTCGCCCATGAAGATGTCGGCCGGGAACGAATTGAACCACAGAAAGCCGATGCACGCGCCGGCCAACGCGGCGGCGAAGATGGCGGAATCAAGCATGTCGGAGCGGTACGCGATGGCTGCCATGACGATCATGACGATCATGACCGTGCCTGCCGCCAGGCCGTCGAGGCCGTCGGTGAGGTTCACGGCGTTGCACAGGCCCATGAGCAGGATGTCGACGAAGATGAGATAGAGCCACGGCACGGCAACCGGGCCGAAGTTCGTGGTGAGCACGCCTAGGTCGAACGTGTAGACAAACGGGATGTCCACCGTAGGCGCGATGCCCATGACGTTGACTGCCACCAGGCCGAACACCGTGGAGATGACGAACTGGCCCACCAGCTTCGCCTTCGGCGTAAGGCCCAGGCTGCGTTCTTTCACCACTTTCTCGGCGTCGTCGATAAGGCCAAGGCAGCCGGTAAGCACCGTGGCGATGAGCAGCGCGAACGTCTCAGGCGTGGGATGGCCCACCACCAACGCCGTGAGGATGACGGCAATGAGCATGATAACGCCGCCCATGGTAGGCGTGCCCTGCTTCACCAGGTGGCTTTCGGGGCCGTCGGCGCGCACCTGCTGGCCGATATGGCTTGATTTCAGGAACTTGATCCACGCGGGCATGAGCGCCATGGTCAGCACGATGGCCACCACGATGCCCACGAACACCAAAAACGTGGGATACGATTCGAAGATATGCAACATGACTACTTAACCAATCCTTCGACCACTCGAGTAAGGCCCATGAAGTGCGAGGCCTTCACCAGCACGGCGTCGCCCGGCGCAAGCTCGGGCGCGATGCTCGAAAGCGCTTCCTGCCAATCCGTAACGATGACGATAGCGCCTGCCGGCATGCCGGCAGCCTGCGCGCCGGCAGCGATGCGCTGCGCAAGCTGGCCCGCGCACACGAGGCTGTCCAGCTTGCAGCCGGCCGCGAACGCGCCCACCTCCTCGTGCAGCGTCGGGGCGAAATCGCCGAGCTCGCCCATGTCGCCGAGCACGGCGATGCGACGGCCCGAAACCTCCAGCGCGGCGAACGTGGAAAGCGATGCACGCATGGAATCGGGGTTGGCGTTGTACGCATCGTTGATCACCGTGACGCCCGCCGGCGTATGCAGCACCTCCTGGCGGCCCGACTCGGGCTGGGCTGCGCCAAGCGCGGCTGCCACCTGGTCGGCCGTCATGCCGGCGGCCAAGCCTACGGCCGCCGCCGAGCAGGCGTTCGACACGTTGTGCATGCCGCGCAGCTCAAGCGCGCACGGCACTGAAACCGGCGCGGGCATGCCGGCGAAGTTCGCGGCGTTCAACGTGAAGCGCGGGCAGCCCTGCGCATCAAGCGCGATGTCGGTTGCCCACACGGCGGGAAGCGCGGCGTCGGCAGCGCTGAGGTTTTCGCGACGCGCGGCCGCCTCGGCCGAGCCGTCGTAGAGCACGCACGTGACGCCGTGCTCATCAAGTTGCGCAAGCTGACGCACAAGCGGCGTCATGTCGTTGGCGGCGTTCACGAAGGCCATGCCGCCTTCGGGCAGCGAAGCGAGCAGCTCCGCCTTCGCGGCCGCGATGTTTTCGCGGCTGCCCAAAAGCTCGATGTGGCTTTCGCCCACGTTCGTGACAAGGCCCCACTGCGGGCGCACGAACGCGCACAGCGCGTCAAGCTGGTGCAGGCCGCGCATGCCCATCTCCACGACGACGTTGGCGGTGCCGGCATCTGCGGCAAGCACCGTGTTCGGCACGCCGAGCTCGTTGTTCTGGTTGCCGCGCGTTGCCACGACGCTGCCCGCGGCAGCCAGCACGTCGCGCACCAGGTTTTTCGTGGTGGTTTTACCCGTGGAGCCGGTGATGCCGATGACGCGGCCGGCCAGGCAGGTGCGCCAGGCGCGGGCAAGCTGCGTGACGGCAGCGGCCGTGTCGACCACCTCGATGACGCCGGCGCCCGCTTCGCGGCACGCGGCCACAGCGCTTTCGGAAAGCGCATGCTGCGCGAGCACGCACACGGCGCCGGCCGCAACGGCGGCAGCGGCGAAATCGTGCCCGTCGACGCGCTCGCCCGGCAGCGCCACGTACAGCGCGCCTTCGCTGACGGCGCGGGAATCCCACGTCAGGCTGGTGATGCACGCATGCTCATCGGCAGGTGCAACGGCAAACGAGCCGCCCACGGCGCGGGCGGCCTCAATCATCTGAAAACGCATAAATTACTCCGCAGCCCCTTCGCCGAATGCACGCTCAAGCTCCTCGCGGGCAACGACGCGGTCGTCGAACGACAGCACCTTGTCCCCCACCAGCTGGTAATCTTCGTGGCCCTTGCCGGCAACGAGGATGGAATCGCCGGGCTTGGCCAGCGAAATGGCGTGCGCGATGGCGGCGCGGCGGTCAGGTTGCACGTCGTAGCGGCCGGCGCCCTCGGTCATGCCCGCTAAAATGTCGTCGATGATGGCGCCGGGGTCTTCCGTGCGCGGGTTGTCCGACGTGACGACGGCGTGGTCGGCGGCAAGCGCCGCGCGGCCCATGATGGGGCGCTTCGACGCGTCGCGGTCGCCGCCGCAGCCGAACACGCAGATGGTGCGGCCGGGCGTGAGCGCCATGATGGACCCAAGCGCCTTCTCAAGCGCGTCGGGCGTGTGCGCGTAGTCGACGAACACCGACACGCCGCCGTCGTGCGGCGTGTGGATGCGCTCGAGGCGGCCGGGAATCTGCGGGGCCTCGCGCAGCGCGTCGATGACCGTTTGCACCGGAAAGCCCAGCTGCAGGCCGATGGCAAACGCGCACATGATGTTCTCGACGTTGAACTTGCCTACGAGCGGGTAGTCGAATTCGTAATACGAGCCGCGCACGTTGAGCGTGACCGACGTGTGCGTGGGATAGTACGCCACGTCTTTCGGGTGGATTTGCGCCGAGCGGTCGAAACCGGTGGTGATGACGTTGTCGCCCGCCTCAGAGCAGCGGCGCAGCAGTTCGCGGCCCCACTTGTCGTCGATGCAGATGACGCGGCGGGCCGGATAGTCTTTCCCGAACAGGCGCGCCTTCGCCTCGAAGTAGGCCTCGAACGTGTGGTGGTAGTCAAGATGGTCCTGCGTGAGGTTCGAGAACGCCGTGACGGCGAACTGCGAGCCAAACGTGCGCTCCAGGTCAAGCGCATGGCTGGACACTTCCATGGCCACCACGTCGCAGCGCGCGTCGCGCATGCGCGCAAGCAGGTGCTGCAGGTCGGGAGACTCGGGCGTGGTGTGGGCCGACTTCTCGTGAACGTCGCCGATGACGGTGCCCACGGTGCCGATGACGCCCGTGCGCTTGCCGGCCACGCGGGCGATGTGCTCCACCAGGTACGTGGTGGTGGTTTTGCCGTTCGTGCCCGTGACGCCTACCAGCTGCAGGTTGCGCGACGGATGGTCGTAGAAGTTCGCCGACACCTCGGCCATGGCCTTGCGCGTGTCGGACACCACCACTTCGGTGACGTCGGTGGCGTCGGCCAGGTACACCTTGCGCTGCACCACAAGCACCTTCGCGCCGTGGTCGATGGCGTCCTGGGCGTACGTGTGGCCGTCGGACGTGAAACCGACGATGCAGAAAAACGCGTCGCCGGGCTTTACCTGGTCGCTTCTGTAAGCGATACCCTCCACCACGTCGTCGGCGTTGCCGATGATGGTGCAGTCCATGCCTTCAAACAGTTCGGTGCAGGTCTTTCCCATATGGATACCTCACTCAGACGTAATGCCAAATCGGTCGATTGCTGAAGTCATTATATCCTTAAAGATTGGCGTGACGACGCGGTTCCCAGGAACCTCATTTGCGCCCACAAAGCACACCAATTTGCTTGACGAATCCGCCAAAAAGCCCGTGAACGCAAGGTTGTAGACGTTTTTGCGGTAGCCGCCGTTTTCCTCGTCGTAGATCTCGGCCGTTGACGTTTTGCCGGCCACGTTGTACCCGTCGATGGCCGCGAGCTTGCCCGTGCCGTCCGTGACGACGGTCTTGAGCATGGACTGCATGTCGCCGATGGCGTCTTTGTTCTCGATGACGTCCTCGGTTTCGTATATGGGCGTGTAGCCGCTTTGCGGCATGCTGAGCAGGAAGTGGGGCACGCATTCGACGCCGCTATTGACGATGGCGCCGTAAAAGCGCGTCATCTGCAGCGGCGTGACCGACACGCCCTGGCCGAACGACACGTTGTACGCCTGCACGGCCGACCACTGCTCAAGCGGAGCAAGCATGCCAAGCGCATCGATGCCTTCCTCGCCTTCGCCGGGGTAATCGACGCCTGTAGTGGAGTGCAGGTTGTACTTCACGATGTGGTTGTACAGCTCGTCGAAGCCCATTTGCTCGGTGGCAAGCGAAATGCCGACGTTGGACGACTGGTCTAAGATCTCGCGCAGCGTGAACGTGGCGTCGCCGCGCTCGTGCGCGTCGGAGATGGTGTAGCCGTCGGCCGTGATGGACGCCGGGCAGAACAGCTCGGAATCGGGCGTGAGCGTGCCGGTTTCCAGGATGGCCATGGTGGAGACGGACTTGAAGATGGAGCCGGGCTCGAACAGGTCGGTGACGCACTTGAGCTGCATGGCGCCTTCCTTGACCTCGCTGCGATCGGCGGGGTTGAACAGTGGCAGCGACGCCGCGGCGTAGATCTCGCCAGTGGAGCCGTCCATGAGCACGGCGCTGCCGGACGCAGCCTCAAGGTCTTTGCAGCCGTTCGTCAGGTATTCCTCCACGTCGCGCTGCAGGTTAATGTCGATGGACACGACGATGTCCTGGCCGTCGACGGCGTCGACCTGCTCGTGCACGCCGCCGGGAATGGCCTGGCCCGAGCGGCCGTATTCGGCCTCGTAGTAGCCCGGGGTGCCGGACAGCACGTCGTTGTACTGCTTCTCAAGGCCGCAGATGCCGTAGTAGTATTCGCGGTTCTTGTCTTCGTCCACGCCGATGCTGCACGCGCCCACCACCTGGCCGGCCACCTGGCCGTTGGGATACTCGCGGCGGCTTTCCGTGACGAAATGGATGCCGGATTGGACGGTTTGCGCCTGTTCGCCGGCGTCTTTTGCGCGCACGTTCTCCCGCTTCTGCGCTTCGGCCACGCGCTCGGTCACGCGCGACTGCAGATCGTCGCCGACCGACGTGTCGGCCTTGCGCTTGATGACGGAGTAGCGCGTGTTGTTCGCCGTAACCTTCTCCAGGTAGTCCGAGGCCTGGCCGCCAAGGGAGTCGGCAAGCAGCTGCGCGGTCATGTTGATATCGGTGACCTCGGTGGGGTCGACGTAGATGGTGGTGGCGTCGACGCTGGTGGCCAGCACCACGCCGTTGCGATCGTAGATGGTGCCGCGGCGCGGCTCGATGGTCAGATACGACGTGCGCTGGGCCTGCGCCTGCGAGGAGTAGTCGCCCGCCACGATGACCTGCAGGTACACCAGGCGAAGGAAGAAGACGGCCGCGAAGATGGCGAAGATGGCCAGCGGCCAGAACGCCCGGTTGCTGTCGAAGATGGCGAGCTTGCCCGCAATGCCGGCGGGAGCGGGCGCCCGATGCGTGCGGCGGCCGCGCGACGACTCGCGCGAGCTTGAAGCGCCGTGACGCCCGGAGCGCTGTGCGCTTCGGGCGTCGGATCGGCTTGCGTATTGGCCCAGCGAACGGCCGGATGTGCTTGTTGTGCGGCGGCCGGCTTGGCGGTCGCGGTTGGCGCCGTTAGAACGCGGCGGGCGCTGGTAGTTCGACATGCGGTTTTACTCCCCGGCGGTTGCGGCGGTCTCCACGCTGCGGGACAGGGAAAGCGACCCATCGTCGTTGGTGGACACCACGTCTTCGGGCATGGTGATGGTTCCCACTTCCGCAGGGGCTGCCATGCCGAGCTTCTCGGCCTGGCTGCGCACGCGGCTGGAATTGGAAAGCAGGCTCTGCGTCACCTCAAGCGACGAACCCGTGGCGCGGGCGTCGTCGATTTGGCTGGAGAGCTCCTGGGATTGCATGGACGTAGTCACCGTAGCGGCGGCAAGGCCTAGGCGGGCGAACGCCGCGCACGTGAGCACGATGAGCGCGACGGCCACAACCTTCAGGACGAGCGCGGGCGTGATGGCGGAGGCAGGAGCGGACGTGGTGCGGCTACGCTGACCGGGCACGACGGAGATGCGGGTGCGCGGGCGGCTTTCAGGCACGCGTTGCGGGTACAGGGAATAAGCGGGCTGCGCGCTCATGCTCCACCTCCTTTCATCGTTTAAGCTTCGTTTACGGTGGCACGATGCGCGAACGGTAACGTTCGGTTGTCGGTATGTCTTTCGGTTGCGTTACAGCTTTTCTGCAACGCGCAGCTTTGCGCTGCGTGCGCGCGGGTTGCGCGCTATCTCTTCGGCCGTCGGGGCGACCGGCTTTCGAGTGATGACCTTGAGTATCGGCTTTTTGCCGCACATGCACACCGGAAGGTCGGGCGGGCACGTGCACCGGTTCGCAAAGCTTTGGAACATGTCCTTGACGATGCGGTCCTCAAGCGAGTGGTAGCTGATGACGCAGATGCGCCCGCCGGGATTCGCCCAGCGAATGGCGGCCTCCAAGCCGCGCTTGAGCACATCAAGCTCGCCGTTCACCTCGATGCGAAGCGCTTGGAACGTGCGCTTGGCGGGATGCCCGCCGGCGCGGCGCGCCGATGCCGGGATGGCCGCCTTGATGACGTCCACCAGCTGGGCGCTTGTTTCAAGCGGGGCCTTCTCGCGCGCGCGGACGATGAAGTCTGCGATGCGGCTTGCCCACTTCTCATCGGAGTAAGCGCGGATGATCCGGGTGAGGTCTGCTGCGTTGTAGGTGTTCACGACCTCTGCTGCGGTTAGGGTGTTTTTCCCCGGGTCCATCCTCATATCAAGCGGGCCGTCCTCCTTGAAGGAGAAGCCCCGTGATGGCGTGTCGATCTGAACGGAGGAGACGCCGATGTCGAACAGGAACGCGTCGACGCCGGGCACCTCTACGCTCAGAAGCGCTTCGTCCATGTTCCCGAAGTTGTTGCGCACCAGCTCTAGGTGCGGGCGCACCTCATCGGGAAGCGATCCGAGTTTGCGGCCGGCCGCGGCAAGCGCCACGTCGTCCTGATCGATCCCGATGAGCGTGCCGCCGCGCCCGATGCGCTGTGCAACTTCAAAGGAATGCCCTGCCCCGCCGAGCGTTGCGTCCACGAATGTCTGCTGCGGTTTAAGGTTCAAGTACTCGAGGCACTCGGGGAGCAGGACCGGTATGTGCTGAAACTCTTGGTTTGCCAATGCGCTCACGCCTTTCGATTAGCCGAACAACAAGCTCAAGTCGATGTCGTCGTCTTGCTCATCGAAGCGCTTTGCGTCCCAGATCTCGAAGTAGCCCGTGTTGCCCAAAACGACGACGTCCTTGTCGATGCCGACGGCGCCTCGCAGCTCGGCCGTGATGCCGATGCGGCCAGCGTTGTCGACGCTGACGTTGTTGGCGCGGCCTTTGAGCTTGCGGCGCAAACCGACGTGAAGCGCATTCGTGGGATCGTATCCCCCGAACTTGCTTTCGAACACCGAGACGATCCAGTCTTCGAACGCTTGCGGCTCGAACACGTAGAGACACTCGTCCTTGGGGTTGCGGGTTACCACCAAATCTGTCGAAAGGACCTTGCGAAACGCGGCGGGAAGAGACATGCGGCCTTTGGCGTCTACCTTGTGACGGTAGGAGCCGTTCATATCGACTGGTTTGTCGATGCCTTCCGCCATGCCTGCCTTTCGCTGCTTTTCACTTGCTCCGTTCGGTGTTTGGGATTCTACCCCACTTCATCCCACTTCGCAACATCTTGCGCCCCATTTTGGACGGTTTCACACACCCGTTGACGACCTGTAACATGCCCGAATCATTCGGGAAATGGGTAGTTTTGGGGTGGGTTTCCATATGGTGCGGGGTCCAAGTTTTGAACCACAATATATAGATTTGCAATTCGGCGAAAAGGGGCGGGATAAAGTGGGAAACCAATTGTGCGGATTCGGTGGCGTGGGGCAAAGTGGGGCGCGTGGGACGAAGTGGGAGAAGGTGCGCGGAAGCCCGGCAAAGCGGCACCGACACGCAGGGGCGGTTACCGGTGTTAACCGAGCAGCAAGCCGGTTAACACCGGTGGGAAACGGGTGCCAGCTTATGCGCGCGGGTGGGCGTGCAGGTATTCCTCGCGCAGGTGCGAGCGATCGATGTGCGTGTAGATCTGCGTGGTGGAGATGTCGGAGTGCCCGAGGATGTCCTGGATGACGCGCAGGTCCGCCCCGCCTTCAAGCATGTGCGTGGCGAACGAGTGGCGCAGCGTGTGCGGATGAAGGTTGTCCACCCCGATGGCGCGCCCGGCGCGGGCCACTACCTTGAACACGCTTTGGCGCGTGAGCCTGCCGCCGCGCGCGTTGAGGAACACCGCGTCGGTGGGCTTGGCGTAGGGCTTTTGCAACTGGGTGCGCGCGGTGCCGAGGTATGCGCGAAGCGCGCGGTCGGCCGCGCCCGATATCGGGGAGATGCGCTGCTTGTCGCCCTTGCCGGTGACCAGCAGATAGCCCTGATCAAGCAAAACGTCGGACACGTTTAAGCCCACCAGCTCGCTGACGCGCAGGCCACAGCCGTAGAGAACCTCGAGCATGGCGCGGTCGCGCACACCGGCGGCCCCTTCGCCATCAAAGGCGTCGAACAGCTTGTTGACCTGGTCGATTGTAAGCACGTCGGGAAGGCGCTCCGGCGTTTTGGGAAGCGGCAGGGCCGCAGCGGGGTTTTCCTGCGTGTAGTCCTCGGCCACGCAAAACCGGTGAAAACCTTTCACCACCGAGATGCGCCTGGACACGGTGGAGGCGGCGAAACCGCGCTCGAACAGGTGCGCTTCAAAGGCCACGATGTCGTCGCGCGTGATGGCCGACAGCCGCTCGATGTCGCGCGAGATGAGGAAGTCCTGGTACTTTTGCAGGTCGGCCTCATAGGCCTCGATGGTGCACGGCGAGCTGCCGCGCTCGATGCGCAGGTAGGCGATGTACTCGGCGGACAGGTCCACGATATCGTCGGTGTCGATGGAGTCGTTCATGCCGGTACGCCCTTCCCTTTCGCGATTGCTAGGCTTGCGCCGCACGCTAGCAGATGCGCGGCGCGGCGCCCATGATAACGCAGACGGGGCCGCCCTGCGCAGGCGGCCCCGTCATCTCAACATATTATGTAAACCGGTAACCGGATGGCCCCGAACACCGCGGTGCTACTGTTTGCGGTGCGCAAGCGACGCGGCCACGAAATCGCGGAACAGCGGGTGCGGGCGCGTGGGGCGGCTTTTGAACTCGGGGTGGCCCTGGCTTGCCACGAACCACGGGTGCTCGGGCAGCTCGATCATCTCGACAAGGCGCCCATCAGGCGAAACGCCGGAAATGGTAAGGCCCGCGTCCACAAGGCGGTCGCGGAAGGCGTTGTTCACCTCGTAGCGATGACGATGGCGCTCGTAGATGATTTCCTCGCCGTAGGCCGCATACGCCACCGAGCCGGGCGCAACCTTGCACGGATAGGCGCCCAGGCGCATGGTGCCGCCCTTTTCCTCGACGTCTTCCTGCTCGGGCATCAAATCGATGACCGGGTACTCGGCGTTTTCGTCGAACTCGGCCGACGTGGCGCCGGGCATGTCGGCCACGTCGCGCGCGTATTCGCACACCGCCGCCTGCATGCCCAGGCAGATACCCAAAAACGGCACGTCGTGGGTGCGGGCGTAGCGAACGGCGCAGATCTTGCCCTCGAAGGCGCGCTGGCCGAAACCGCCGGGCACCAGGATGCCGTCCATGTGGCCGAGCACTTCTTCGACGTTGCAGTCGTTGAGGTCTTCGCCATCGATTAGATGCACGTTGGCGTGGCAGTTGTTGTGCACGCCGGCGTGGTAGAGCGCCTCGATGACCGACAGGTACGCATCGGGCAGGCTGACGTACTTGCCCACGATGGCGATGTCGCACTCGTGGTCGCAGTGCGCGGCGGCGTCAAGGAAGCTGCGCAGCGGCGTAAGGTCGATCTCGCGCTCGGGCAGGCCCAAGCGTGCAAGCACCTTCGTGTCGAACTGCTGGTCGTACAGGCCGAACGGCACCTCGTAGATAGACGGGCTGTCGGTGCAGGCAAGCACCTCTTCGGGGCGCACGTCGCAGAACAGGGCGATCTTCTCGCGCACCTTGTCCGTGATCTCGTGGTCAGAACGGCACACGATGAAGTCGGGCTGCACGCCGATAGAGCGCAGCTCTTTGACGGAATGCTGCGTGGGCTTCGTCTTCACCTCGTGCGCGGCGGCGATGTAGGGCACAAGCGTCACGTGCACGAACAGCACGTCGCCCGGGGCCTTCTCCTTCTTGAACTGGCGCGCGGCCTCGATGAACGGCTGCGACTCGATGTCGCCGATGGTGCCGCCGATCTCCGAGATGACGATGTCGGCGCCCGACTGGTCGGCGATGCGGCGCAGGCGTTCCTTGATGGCCTCGGTGACGTGCGGGATGACCTGCACGGTGCCGCCGAGAAAGTCGCCGCGGCGCTCGCGCGCGATAAGGGTTTTGTAGATGGAGCCCTGCGTGAAGTTCGATTCGCGCGAGAGGTTCTCGTCGATGAATCGCTCGTAATGGCCCAGGTCAAGGTCGCCTTCATGGCCGTCTTCGGTCACGAACACCTCGCCATGCTGAAACGGGCTCATCGTGCCGGGGTCGACGTTTAGGTACGGGTCCATCTTCTGCATGGTCACCTTGTAGCCGCGCGCCTTGAGCAGATGCCCCAAAGATGCCGCGGTGATGCCCTTGCCCAGGGATGACACGACGCCGCCCGTCACGAAAATATGCTTGGCCATGGTTCTCCTTCGCGCTTGTGGTTGTGCTTCAACCGCCCTTTGCGCACCCGGCGAACACGCCCGCAGCACGCAAACGGCGAACTCCAAACGTTGGTCTATTGTACGCGCAGGGAAACACCCCCGCAGGCCCGCGCGACGCGTTTTAACACAGCGGAAACGAAGCCGACACGCCGCGTTCATCCGCATTTCGCGTGTGGACTTGCGCCCGCCCTCGCGCGCGCGGGCGCGTGCTTTATACTGGTTCGGTTCAAGTGTATGTCATGGAAAGGGGTTGCGCCCATGCGCATCGGTTTCGATAACGACAAGTACCTGGCACTGCAGGCCGAGCATATTCGCGAGCGAATCGGCCAGTTCGGCGGCAAGCTGTACCTGGAATTCGGCGGAAAGCTGTTCGACGACTACCACGCCTCGCGCGTGCTTCCGGGTTTCCAGCCCGACAGCAAGATCCGCATGCTGCAACAGATGGCCTCCGACGTTGAGATCATCATCGCCATCAACGCCAACGACATCGAGAAGAACAAGGTGCGCGGCGACTTGGGCATCACCTACGACGAGGACGTGCTGCGCCTGCTGGACATCTTCCGCACCATGGGCTTTGCCACGGCCGGCGTGGTGATCACGCGCTACGAGAACCAACCCTCCGCGCAGGCGTTCCGCCATCGCCTGGAAAGCCTGGGCGTGAAAAGCTACCTGCACTACCCCATCGCCGGCTATCCGTACGACACGGCGCGCATCGTGTCGGCGGAAGGCTACGGTAAAAACGAGTTCGTGGAAACCACGCACCCGCTGGTGGTGGTAACCGCCCCGGGCCCCGGCTCGGGCAAGATGGCCACGTGCCTGTCGCAACTGTACCACGAGCACGAGCGCGGCGTCGAGGCTGGCTACGCGAAGTACGAGACGTTCCCTATTTGGAACCTGCCGCTGAAGCACCCCGTGAACGTGGCGTACGAGGCGGCCACCGTGGACTTGGACGACGCGAACACCATCGACCCGTTCCACCTGGAGGCTTACGGCAAGACCACCGTCAACTACAACCGCGACGTTGAGATCTTCCCCGTGCTGAAGGCCATGATGGAGCGCATCCTGGGCACGAGCCCCTACCAGTCGCCCACCGACATGGGCGTGAACATGGCGGGCATGGCCATCGTCGACGACGAGGCGTGCCGCGAGGCGGCGAAGATGGAGATCGTGCGCCGCTACTTCCAGGCCGCCGTGGACGAGCGCCGCACGGGGCTTCACCACGAGTACGTCGAGCACCTGGAGCTGTTGATGAACCAGGTGGGCGTGGACACGAACTTCTCGCCCGCGCGTTCTGCGGCACTGCTGAAGGCCGAGGCCACCGGTGCGCCCGCCGGCGCCATGGTGTTGCCCGACGGCCGCGTGGTGACGGGCAAGACGTCCGATCTTCTGGGCGCGGCCTCCTCGCTGCTGATGAACGCACTCAAGGGCGTGGCCGGCGTGGACGAGGACCTGTTCGTCATCTCCGACGAGGTCATCGAGCCCATCTGCGAGCTGAAAACCACTACGCTGCACTCGAAGAACCCGCGCCTGCACTCCGACGAGACGCTGCTGGCGCTTTCGGTGTCAAGCGCCACTGACCCGGTTGCCAAGCAGCTGGTGGACGCAGCCGATCAGCTGCGCGGCTGCGACGCGTTCTTCAGCGTCATCCTCTCGCCCACCGACGAGAAGCTCTACCGCACGCTGGGCATCAACATCTGCTGCGAGCCGAAATACGAGCAGCGCCGCTACTTCCACAAGTAAGCCCGCGTGCTCGCACGCAACGCACAACGCCCCCGCCGGCACCAAGCCCGCGAGGGCGTTTCCTTTTCATCGAGCGACGGCCTACCGGCCCAGCTTGCCGGATACTTTGCGGATGAGGGCGTTCACGAAGGCGGCTTCGGAGACGTTGAGTTTGCAGGCGGGCACGAATGTGACGGCAAGCGCCACCAGGCCACCAGCCACCACGTAGGCAAACGCCTGGCCGATCGAGCCGGACAGCGGCGCTACGAACGCCTGCAGCGCCCACAGCACGCCCGCACCCGCCAGAGCGCCTGCGCCGCCAAGCACCAGCGCGCACAGTACAGCACGCGCTGTCGAACGCAGCCCCAGCCTGCCCATGGTGCGGCGCAGGTACGCGAAGACGCACACGTCGCCCACCAGGTAGAACACCGTCTCGGCAACGGCAATGCTTTCGATGGGGAACACATCGGGGCGCGAGGCGGCAATCATGGTCAGCACCACCTGCGCAGCGCCGGCCACGAAATTGAAGCCCGCGAACACGTGCATCTTGCGCATGGAGCTGCAGATCTTCTGCAGATACGTGTTGATGGCGTAAAACGGCAAGCCCACGGCAAACACCGCCAGAAACGACGCGATGGTGTGCACGCTGTCAAGCGAGAACGCGCCGGCGTGATACAACATGACCAGCGGCAAGCTGAAAACGGCCAGGTACAGCGCGAACGGAATCATGAAGAACAGAATCTGGTTCGTGCCGCCCACGATGCCGCGCTTCATGCCCTCGACGTTGCCGTCGGCCTGCATGTCGGCAAGCTCCGTGAACATGGTTGTGGTGATGGGCACGGCCAAAAACGAGTACGGCAGCGTGAACCACAGGCGCGCGTAGGCAAGCACGCTTGGGCCGTTGTCGGCGAACGCGTACGACGCGGCGTTCTCCACGGACACCACCGCGAACGAGCAGATCATCACCAGCACGGCGGGAATGCCGATACCCAGCGTCTCGCGCAGCGCCGGATCGCGCAGGTCGATGCGTGGACGAATGCGGATGCCGTTGCGCTTGAGCGCCGGCAGCTGGATGGCCATCTGCACAAACACGCCCAGCGGATTGCCGATGGCAATGACGTACAGCGCCAGCTCCGGGTTGCTAGGCGCGATAAGCGCGTATCCCAGAAACGTGATGATGACGATGGCGTTGTTCGCAACAGGTGCAATGGCCGACCACAAGTAATCGCGATTGGCATTGAGTAACCCCGACACAATGGCCGAACATCCGTAGAACACAATTTGGATGGCGAAGAACTGGAAGAAGAACACCGCCTGCGTCATCTGCGACTGGTCGGAGTAGAAGCTTTGCGTGTAAATGACCAACGACGGGAACGCCATGCAGAACAGCGACAGCAACCCCAGCAGCACCACGACAATGGTGAGCAGGTTTGACGCGTACTCGTTGCCGGCCTGCTGCCCCAGGCGCTTTTTCACCGAAACGTACACCGGCAGAAACGCGGTGACCAACATGCCGCCGACCACCAGTTCGTACAGCATGTTCGGCAGGTTGTTCGCCACCTGGTACGAGCTGGAAAGCAGCGTAGAGCCCAGCGCGAAGGCCATAGCCCACGTGCGTACGAAGCCCGTGATGCGCGAAACGATGGTGCAGATGCTGATAAGGGCGGCGTTTCCGCCGATTGAGGCCGTGGAACCTTCCTGCTGGGGGACTTGCGAAGATTCGCTTGCCGGGGACGCGGACTCAGCAGCCGAGCGTGTGTGTCGAGCTCGTGCGAGCTTATCTGACATGAACGTGCGCTTTCTCGTGTTGGATATAATGGCTCATCATAGCAAACCCGGAAAGAGGCCCCGCATGCACATCCTCATCGTGCGTAATAACTCCAACTCGCAGGCGCAAGACGCATCGCTTTTGCTGGTAACGTACCTGGCCACGCAAGGAATCGACTACACCGTGGTCGACTCGTCGAAGTTGGCAAGCCCCCTGGCCGCACCCGAGCTTTCCGCGCTGTTCGACCACGGCGTGGACATGGCGGTTGCCCTTGGCGGCGACGGCACCATCCTGCGCACGGCGCGCCAGGTGGGATTTCACGGCACGCCCATCCTGGGCATCAACTACGGACGACTGGGCTTTCTAGCCAATCCGAACGAGTCAGGCGTCATGGAGCCGCTGACAGCCGCGCTTGCAGGCGACGCCACCGAAGAGGCGCGCGCGAACCTGTCCATCCACGTGGTATGCGAAGGCGAAGCGGACCCGTTCAACGATGTTGAAGGAGACGACGCCGATGAACCGCGCGAGTTCTTCGCGCTGAACGAAGTGGCCGTGACGCGCGGGGCGAACGGTCGCATCATCGACTTCGGGCTGGACGTATCAGGGTCGCACCTGGCCACGATGCGCGGCGACGGGCTGGTGGTGGCAAGCGCCACCGGTTCGACGGCCTATGCGCTTTCGGCCGGCGGACCTTTGGTGGCGCCCGGCTTCACGGGCTTGGTGGCCGTGCCCATCGCGCCGCACACGCTGCATTCGCGCGCCGTGGTAACAAGCCCGTCCGACGTCATAGAGATGGACTTGTCCGAAAACGCTGACGGCCGCGACGCCACGCTGTTCATCGACGGCGAATTGGTGGAGCTTGACCGACCGCTTCGCCGCCTGTACGTGCGCCGCGGGCCCGTTGCCACCACCCTGCTGCGCTACAAAGACGAAGGCTTCTACAATCACGCCGCGAAAGTATTCTTCTAGATGGTTCCGCTTGCCTGACGGCAAGCGGATTTACTCGCCGCTGCACAAGGCCCCAGGCACGCCGCCTTGCCCCTTGCGCAGCATACGGCGCGTACCAAAGTACGCTTGATGCTGCGGCGGGGCAATTCAACGCACCTGAGGCCCGATCGCTGACGTTATTTAACCTGCGATTTTACAGTTCCACGCGCTCGAAGAATTCCTTGCCGACGCCGCAGATGGGGCACACGAAATCGTCGGGCAGCTCATCGACGTATTCCATGTGGCCGCAGATGGTGCAGCGCCAGGCAACCTTCGGCGCAGCGCCTGCGCCGCTTGCCGCAGCAGCCGGTGCGGGCGCCTCTTCGCCCAAATAGCTGGAAGCCTTCGGCGGGGTTTTACCGCCCTTGACCTGGTGATAGAACGCATACGTCATGGCTTCGGCCGCGCCTTCGACCTTGTGTGCCTCGTCCACTTCGCCGATGAACAGCACATGCGTGCCCAGGTCCAACTCGGTAACCACCTTCGCAGAGAACGTGGCGCACACCTGCTCGGCCACATAGGGCATGCCAGCCGCATCGCGCGCGCTGGCGTGCTGCGCGAACTTGTCGAGCTCGGTTGACGTGTGGAACCCGAATGTGCCGATAAGCTCCATGGTGGCGTCCTCGGACAGGCACGATGCCGTGAAACGGCCCGCCTCGCGCACGGCCGCCATGGTGGCGTTTTCCTTGTTCAGCGCAACGCTCACCTGCATGGGCGAAGACGTGACCTGCGCGAACGTGTTCACCACGCAGCCGAAATCGCGGTTTTGGGCGTGCGCGCCGATAACGTACATGCCGTAGCTTAGGCTGTGGAACGCGGATTTGTCGATCATCAGATGCCCCCTGTCTTTTCGAATTATGCTCTTAATAATACTTATTCTTAATAATGGAATCAAGCCGCTGTAGCGCCTGCGGCCTTCTTTACCCATTGTGCGGTCGAATACCGCCGTGCAACGGTACCGTTGACGAACCGTTGCACGCCCGCCGACCAGCCAATGAGCGCGCAGCACAAAAAAAAGGCGGCCCGAAGCCGCCTTTTCGCTAGAAGCTGTAGTAGTTGCGCGGATTGACCGGCGAACCGTTGATTTCGATCTGGAAGTGCAAGTGCGGGCCGGTTGACAAGCCCGTGGTGCCCACGTAGCCGATAACGTCGCCGGCGTTGACGGCTTGCCCCACCGTTGCCGCCGTTTGGCTTTGGTGCATGTAGATGGTGCGCATGCCGTTGCCGTGCGAGACGATGACGGCGTTGCCGCCCGTGCCGTACCAGCCCACGTACGTGACCGTGCCCGGGCCGGCCGCCAAGATAGGCGCGCCCGACGCGGCGCCAAGGTCGATGCCGTTGTGCGAACCGGTGATGGGCGAATAACCGAACTCGCAGGTGACGCCGTAGTAGCTTGGGCACGGATTCACCCAACCGCCGATGGCGGACGCGCCGCCACCGCCACCGGTGTAGCTGTTGCCGCTATCCGAATAGCTGCCGCCGCCCGAATAATCATCGATGCCGGCCGATGCCGAATAGCTGGCAGCCACGCGCGCGGCCTCTTCCTCGCGCTGCTTCGCCTCTTCGGCCGACAAGCGCACGGACTCTTCCTGGCCTTGCAGCAAGGCGACTTCCTCCGTCACCTTCGCAAGCTCGGTTTCCATGGTGGATTTCGTGGCCTCGATCTCGTCTTTGGCGGCCTGGGCTGCCGTCATCTCGTCAGCCGCAATCTGCGACTGCTCCTCGAAGCTTGCCTGGGCCTCGGCCGCTTCCGTGCGAACCTGCTTCGATTCGTCGATCAGGTTGGCGTCCTGCTGCGCGATGCGCTGCAGCGTGTCCCACATGTTCACGAAATCGTCGAACGACGACACGCCCATGAGCACGCCCAGAAACGACATGCTGCCGCCGGATTTGTACATGTCCACGGCGCGCCCGCCAAGGCGCTCCTGCAGCTGCGCCGTGCGATCATCGGCAGCCTCTTTGCGTTGCCGGGCGTCGTCGGCAGCGGCCTGCGCCTCGTCATGCTGCTGCATGGCGGTGTTGTAACGCTGCTGCGCGTCGTTGAGGTTCGTTTGCAGCCCGTCAATCTTCTGGGCAAGCGTATCGGCTTCGGCCTGCTTGGCCACCGAGGACGCAGCCAGCTCATCGGCCTGCGCCGTAAGGTCGTCGGACTCGGCCGCGAACGCCGTGTTCGCGCCCGCTACCGGCACAAACGCCAGCGACGCAGCAACGACGACGGACAGGGAAAAACGGGAAACCCGTTGCGTGAGATCAAGCATACACACACCTTTGCGTGGTTTGAGAAAGCTATGGGTACAAAGTTGCCATTCAACTATAGCAAAAGGGGCCCGAAGGCCCCTATGCGCTCCAAACCTATTCCATGGGAACTACGCGCGGCACTGCGCGCGCTCGCCTTCGCCGAAGAACTCCTCGTACCAAACGATGAACGTGTAGAACGACCAGATCTTCTGCATGTTCGACACGCGCCCGGACTTGTGCTCGTCAAGCAGCTCCACCAGCTTTTCCGGCACGAAGAACTCCTGCGCCACCGGGCCTTCGAACGCGTCTTTCACGCGATTATAGAACTTGTCGTCGCGCAGCCACACGGCCAACGGCGAGGGGAAGCCGAGCTTCTCCTTGTTGTACACGCGCTCGGGCAGATGGCGGGCCGCTGCGCGGCGCAGCGCCACTTTCGACTCGTCGTTGGCCACGCGGTAGCGCGCCGGAATGGTAAGGGCTAGCTCAAGCACCTCGCGGTCCAAAAACGGTACGCGCAGCTCAAGCGAGTGCGCCATGGACATGCGGTCGGCCTTCAGCAAGATGTCGAACGCCATCCACGTTTGCATGTCGACGTACTGCAGCTGCGACACGGCGTCAAGGCCAGCCACGTGGTCAAAGTAGGGCTTGGAGCCCTCCTGCGGCGTGGGGCCTGTGATCTTGTCGCGCAGGTACTGCTGGCGGTCCTCGTTTTCAAACACGTAGTCGGCTCGGCTGAAGCGCTCCCACGGCTCCATGGCGCCGTGCGTGAGGAAGTGCTTGCCCTTCACCGCCGGCAGCGCGCCGGCAACGGCGCCCGCAACCTTGCGCACGCCGCGCGGAACGCGCTCGCAGTAGCGGCCCAAGTGGTCTTCGGCCAGGTAGTTCGGGTAGCCGCCGAACAGCTCGTCCGCACCTTCGCCCGAAAGCACCACCTTCACGTGCTTCGCCGCATTTTCGGCCAGGAAGTACAGCGGGTTTTCAGCCGGGTTCGGCAACGGCTCGTCCATGTAGTACTGGATGTCGGGCATGGCGTCGAAGAAGTCGTCGGCCGAAATCTTGTTCGCGATGTTTTCCACGCCCAGCTCCTCCGAGAAGCTTTGCGCATACGACAACTCGCTGTACTGCTCCTCCTCGTAGCCTACGGAGAACGTGCGGATGTTCGTACCGGCCGAATACGCGCGCTCCACCGCGTAGCTGGAGTCGACGCCCGACGACAGGAAGCCGCCCACCTCGACGTCGGCGATCATATGCGCGTCCACCGACTTCGTGAACACGTCCTCGATGCGGTCGGCCCACTGCTCAAGCGTCAGGCTTTCGTCGGGCTTGAACGTGTAGTCGTAGTAGCGCTCGGTCACGAAGCTGTCGGCCGTCCACTCGAACCAGCTGCCGGGCATAAGCTTGAACACGTCGCGGAACAGCGTCTTGTTATCGGGCAGGTATTCGTAGGACAGGTAGTCGGGGATGCGTTCGCGCACCACGGACTTCTTGAACGCCGGATGGTCCAGGAAGCTTTTGATCTCGGAGCCAAACAGGAACGTGGAGCCGGCACGGTAGTAGTAATACGGCTTGATGCCGAAAATGTCGCGCGCGCCGAACAGCTTCTTTTCGCGCTTGTCCCAGATGGCAAACGCGAACATGCCGCGCAGGCGGTCGAGCACGCCGCGGCCCCACTGCTCGAAGCCATGCAGGATGGTTTCGGTGTCACTATGCGTGGCGAACACGTGACCAGCGGCCACCAGTTCCTCGCGCAGCTCTTGATAGTTGTAGATTTCGCCGTTGAACACGATGACGAGGTTGCCGTCTTCGTTGAACATGGGCTGGCGGCCGCCTTCAAGGTCGATGATGGACAGGCGGCGGTGCGCAAGCGCCACGTCGTCATCGACGTAGTACGTGGCGTCGTCGGGCCCGCGATGGCGGATGCGATCGCCCATCAGCTCGATGACGCGCTGGGCGTCGATGCCGGGGGTGTTGTTGATGAAACCGGTGAAACCGCACATGGTTTGAAAGCTCCCTTGCTATCGTTTCGAAACGGCCGCTGCAAGATCTTTTGCCGGTGCGCCGCACTCCTGCACGCAGCGCCACGCCAGCACGTCGAGCGCGTCGATGACGGTCATGCCCATGACGTGCACGGGGGCGCCGATGCACGACAGCTCCGTGCACCCAAGCACGATGCCGTCGCAACCGCGCTCCAAAAAGCCCGCGCACACCACCTGGAACCGATCGAAGTCGACGGGGCGGCCCGCCTTCACCTCGTCGTAGATGATGCTCATGACGATGCGCTGGGCAGCTTCGGAAGGCTGTTCGAAGCCAAGCCCTTCGCGGGCGAACGCGTCCTGGTACACGCCGGCGGCAAGCGCGCCGTCGGTGGCCATGACGCCGACGCGCGTGCAGCCGAGGCTTTTCGCGAACGCGGCCGTTTCGCGCGGCATGTGCAGAAACGACGCGCGCTCAAGCACGCCGGAGATTTCGTCGTAGCGCGAATGGGCCGTATTGCACGGCGTGCACACCACTTCGCAACCTGCCTGCTCCAAATCGCGCGCAGCCTGCTGCATGACCGGGATAAACGAGGGGGCGCCGGACCGTCCGAGCAGATACGCCGTGCGATCGGGTATCTGCGGGCGGTTCAAGATGGTGATGTCTAGGTGGTCCTGGTCGCGCGCCACGTCCGTCAGCTCCACGATGCGCTGGAACAGCCGAACGGTTGCCGCCGGGCCAAGACCGCCGATGATGCCGAGTTTGCGCGTATCCACGCGCCCCCCTTCCCGCACAGACGCTAGTCGTCTATGCCGCGGTGGCCGAAGCACGCCGCATATTGCTTGCGATAATTCCGCTGGTTGACCTGGTAGCTAATCCAGCGGGCCAGCGACTTGTCCTGCGGGCTCCAGTACGACGTGCGCACCTTCCCCGCGCGGATGAGCCGCTCGGCGCGTGCCAAGGCTTCGGGATCGGAAACGTAGGTGCGGATGACGTCGAGCGGGATCATGGTCCACAGCACTTCGTCGTCAAGCGTGGCGACGTCAAGCGGCCTATCTTCGCCGTACACCACGTCGCGCACCAGGTAGCGCGCCAGATTCTTGTTCGAAGCCGTGGTGAAATAACTTGAACGGCCCTGGCGCGGGTTGATCTCGAACAGCTTGAACGAGCCGTCGCGCTTATCGTACTTCAAATCGAAGTTCGAGAATCCTACGTAGCCTATCTCTTCAAGGAAACCCTTGATTCGCTCGTTGATGTCGGCGTTGTAACCCGTCATGATGGCGCCGTAGCTGCCGATGCCCTCGGGCGTGTGCTCTTCAAGCAGCACGTCGCCAAGCGCCATCATCTTCACCTTGCCGTGGCTGTCCGAGTAGCAGTTCATCACGCGCATGCACGTGTCGTCGCCCGGCACGAAATCCTGCACGATCATGGCGTCGCGGTACGTGGACGTTTCCGAGTACACGCCCGCCAGGATGCGGCGCATCTCGTCGGCGTTCTGCACGACGAACACCTTCTTCTTGCCCGGGTAGTCGCAGTTCCAGTACGCAACGCTGTTCGAGGGCTTCACCACCACAGGGTATTCGAACGGCGGCTCGAAGCCGGCGGCCGTCACGGGCGTGACCTCGCACGTTTTCGGGAATTCAAGGCCGAACTTCACGCACGTGTCGTAGAAGCGCTCCTTCGTGGACAGCAGCGCGAACTGGTCGGGCGACATGATGTTGAAGCGATACGCGTCGCGCAGCTTGTCCTGGTTGCGCACGAGCATCTTCGTGTAGTTGTCGCCGCACGGCACCAGCACCAGCGTTTGCCCCTTGTGGGCGGCCGCGTAGTCAAGCAGCGTGCGCGTGAACACGTCGTCGTCCTCAAGGTCAGGCTCGGTGACGTCGAACGTCAGGATCTTGCTGTGCTGGCAGATGTGGAACGCGCCCTTGCCGATGGCGCGCGAAGCGGTTCCGAATTCTTCGTAAAACGAACGTGCCATGCCGTACGCGTTGGCGTCACCGCCAAGCAAAACGGGCAGGAAATCGTTTGTTGCCACGTGAATACCTCTTTAATCGGTTGATAATCGAACGAGAGCCCGGAAAACCGGGCTCTCGTTACACAGTCGCTATTGCGTGAGGTGCGCTATTCGGCAGCGTTCTCGACCAGGGCGTCGACAGCAGCCTCGTCGGCAGCGGTAGCCTCGGGAGCGGCTTCGGCCTCAGCAGCGGCAGCGGTAGCAGCCTCGAGCTCGGCAGCCTTCTCAGCCTCGGCAGCAGCCTTCTTGGCGAACTCCTCAGCACGCTTGGCCTTAGCGGCGGCCTTAGCCTCGCGCTCGGCCTTCTTGGCGGCCTCGAGCTCGGCAGCCTTAGCGGCGCGCTCGGCCTTCTTGGCGGCCTCGCGAGCAGCCACCTGCTCCTTAGCGGCGCCGAACTTGTCGGCGAAGCGCTGGACGCGTCCGCCGGTGTCGACGAAGCGCTGCTGGCCGGTGTAGAACGGATGGCACACGTTGCAGATGTCGATCTTCAGCTCAGGCTTCGTCGAACGAGTGGTGAACGTGTTGCCGCAGCTGCACTTGACGGTGCACTCCACGTACTCCGGATGGATTCCTTGTTTCATAGTCTGGTACTCCTTTTACCGTGCCTTGGTTTCCGACCAAGGCGGAAGACAAGCCTTTGCATAATAACACCGAACGCCGCGCCCGGCCAGAGCCAAGCGCGGCGTTCACAGGTTCTACGCTATTGCAACGGTTGTGGAATGCGAGCGAAGAAAGCTCCGCTCTCCCCCCTGCGTCTGCCCAACCTTCGAAGCCTGGCGGCATCGGGCGATTCCTACCATTTGTCAACAGAAAGCGGGACAAAGGGACTGTCCCTTTGTCAACTGTCCCGCTTACGCGCATTATTCGGCCTTCGGAGCCTCTTCGGCGGCAGGCGCGGGCTGCTGGCCTTCGACGACGACGTTGGCGTGCTCGAGCAGCCAGCGGTTCGCCTTCAGGCGGCCGGCCGTTTCGCGCAGCACGAAGCCCTGGCCGTTGCCCTCCATCTGGCGACGCACGGTGGTGGGGTCGGCGGGGTTCATGGCGCGGCATGCGGCCAGGATGTCCTCGTCGGTAAGGTCCATGTTCTCGTGGCGGAACAGCGCGTCAAGCGAGTAGCCCTGCACGAGCATCTGGCGCGCCTGCACCATGAGCATCATGCTGAACTGCTGGATGCCGCCCTGCATGGCCACGAACTCGTCGAACTGCACTCCCTGCTGCGCCAGCGAGCCCTTCACGTTCTGCATGAGCGTCTCGCGCATGGCCTCGTAGACCTCGTCGTCGATCTTGCCCGTAAAGCGGCTGCCCAGCTCGTCGGCGGCCAGGGACAGCTGCATCTCACGGTACTGCGCTTGCTGCTCGGCAAGCAGGCTTTCGCGGATGGAACCGCGCAGCGCGGCGGCGTCGCGCACCATGGGGATGTTCTTCGTCACCCATTCGTCGGTAAGCTCGGGCACTTCCTTGCACTGGCACTCCAGCACGGTGACGGTGCACTCGATGGGCTCGGCGCCCTCTTCAGCGCCCGGCACGTCAAAGCTGAACGTCTTCGTGTCGCCCTCGGTCATGCCGATGAGGTTCTTCTCGAAGCCTTCGGGCAGAAGGTTCATGCCCATGATGTACGTGCGGCCCTCGGTGGACAGGTGCTTGTGCGGCTGGCCGCCCTGCGTGGCCTCCACCTTGATGCGCGCGGCGTCGTTCTCGCCAAGCGGATGCGGGTCGCAGCGCACGTACGTGGCGTAGCTTTCGAGCACCTGGCGCACCTGCTGGTCGACCTGCGCCTCGTCGAACTTGAACGCCGGCACGGTGATGGTGACCGGGTCGTAGCTGGTCAGCTCGTACTCGGGCTTCGGCGTGACGCGCAGCTTGAACTCGAACGTTTCGCCGCGCTTGATCATGTTGCCCTCAAGGATGGGCTTGGGCGGATAGGCCGGGCACAGGTTGCGCTTGTCCACGGCGAACGGCACCAGGTAGTCGACGGCAAGCTGCTGCGACACCATGTCCAGGTTCACGATGCCAAGCTCTTCCTCGGCCACCTTCTCGGGCGTCTGGCCCGGGCCGACCTGCACGCCCATGTTCGCCAAAAACGAGTAGTGGGCCACGTTGAACGCCTGCGCCACCTCGGCCGTGGCGGCCACGGCCGTCAGCTCGTAGCGGCCGTCAGCAAGCTTCTTTTCGGTAACCTTCATTGGGAATCCCCTTCTGATTGTAAAAACGCACTGAGCGGTATTGTAACGCAAGCGCGCGAAGCGCAACGCGGGCCTTTCGAGCGGCATGCAAGCGTGCGGGGCGCGCACAGCCCGATGCGCGCGGCCCACCCCATGCGCACGCCTGGCGCGGCGAAGGCGGTTCGCGGCCTGCCGCACGTCTGGCCGCCTGGCTCGCGCACGCACACTGCAACGCGCGTGCCAGGCGGATCCTGCCGCGCTCAGGGTGCAGGGCATTCCGCGCGCCCCTCCCTATTCGTTGGACTTCAGGCTTTCCACCATGTCGATGCGGCGCAGCTTCTTGCGCATGGCCACCGCCACGATAAGCGAGAACAGCAGCGTGAGCGCGAACGCGATGACGAAGCTGGCGGCGTGGATGTCGCGGCCGAACATGACCTGGTCCACTTCGGCCGTGGTGATGACGAAGCCCTCCATGACGACGCCGAGCAGCATGCCCACCACGGCGCCGATGACGGAAAGCAGCATGGTTTCGCGGAAGATGTAGGCGTCCACTTCGCGCGGCGTGAAGCCGAGCACCTTGAGCGTGGCGATTTCGCGGGCGCGCTCGGTGATGTTGATGTTCGTGAGGTTATACAGCACCACGAACGCCAGCAGCGCCGCGGCCACCACCAGCACCACCACCACGCTGTCGACCGTTTTCAGCATGGTGCGGTAGCTGTCGATCGTCTCGTCGTTGTACGTGACCGTTTTCACGTCGTCAAGCGCCAGCGTATCGTCCGAAAACGCATCGCGGTCGGCGCCGTCGGGCAGGCTGGCATACACGGTGGAGAAAGAAGGCTCCTGCCCCATCATGTCCCGATACACCTGCGCCGTGACGTACACGTACTGGCTGACGTAGTTCTCCATGATGCCGGCAACGCGCACGTCGTGCGGCTGTCCCACCAGGTTGCCGATGTCGTCCTCGTCGTACAGCTGCACGGTATCGCCCACGGACACGCCAAGCTGGCTCGCCAGCTTCTCGCTGATGATGGCCCCTTCGCCGTCAAGCTGTAGCGGCGTTTGGCCCACGCGCGTGCGCATGGTGACGAACTGCTGCAGCGCTGCGGCGTCTTGGGCCACCACGAACTCCACGCGGTGCTCGGTGCCCGTGTCGGGCGCGCAGGCGATCTTATTGCCCGTGGACACCCACGTGAACGCGTCGGTTTCGCCGCCCACCGCCGCGGCCAGGTTGTCCTTGTCATCCTGGCTAGCTTCAGAGTCCATGCGCACGATGGTGTTGAAGTGGTAGATCTCGCCGTACTGCTTATCGATGATGTCGTTGATGGCGTTTTGCAGGCCCAAACCCGTCAGCAGCAGCGCCGTGCAACCCGCAATGCCCACGGTTGCCATGAAGAAGCGCCGCTTGTAGCGGAACAAGTTGCGCGCCGTGACCTTCCAGCTAAACGACATGCGGCGCCACAGCGGACGGATGCGCTCAAGCAGGATGCGCTTGCCCGCTTTCGGCGCGCGCGGCAGCATCAGCGACGCGGGGCCTTCGCGCAGCGTGGCCGCCGCCGCGAACCACGTGGCCGCCACGGTGATGCCCACGCCCAGGCCGGCCGCCGCAGCCGCGATGCCCGGGTCGATGGGCGTCGGCGCGCACGGCACCTGGTACATGATGGAGTACGCCTTCATGATGAACCACGGCAAGAACTGGCTGAGCAGCGCGATGCCCACCACGGCGCCGGCGCCTGAAGCCACCACGGCGTAGATGAGGTATTTCGACGTGATGCGCGCGCCCGAATAGCCCAGCGCTTTGAACGTGCCGATGAGCACGCGCTCCTCTTCGACCATGCGCGTCATGGTGGTCAGCGAAACCAGGGCTGCCACCAGGAAGAACATGAACGGGAACACCTGGGCTATCTGGTCGATGCGCCCGGCATCGGAGCGGAAGCTTTCAGCGCCAAGGTTCTTCGTGCGGTCAAGCACGTACACGCTGGCGTCTTTGTCGGCGATGGCGTCGATGTCGGCCTGCGCGCTTGCCAGCTTCGCTTCGGCGTCGGTGAACTGGGCCTGCGCATCGGCGCGGCGCTCGTCAAGCTGCGCTTGGCCATCCTGATATTCCGCCAGGCCGCTTTCGTATTCTGCGACGCCCTGCTCATAGCTTTGCTGGCCCGCCGCGTATTGCTGGCGGCCCGAGGCCAGCTGCGCCGCGGCGGCGTCAAGCTGCTGCTGCGCGCTATCGAGCTGGGCTTGAGCGGCAGACAACTGGGCCTGCGCTTGGGCGCGTTGGGCGTCAAGTTCGGCCTGCCCGGCGGCCAGCTGGTCAGGGACGCCGGCCGTTTGCGCATCGATAAGCGCGATGGCCGCCTCAAACAGCGCGGCCCCCGCGGCCACCAGCGCGGCGCGCGCCAGCTCAAGCTGCACTTCCAGCTGGCCGCGCTGCGCCATGGCGGCGTTGTACTGCGTCTGGGCTTCGTCAAGCTGCGCCTGGGCCTGCGCCAGCGATTGCTGCGCTTGCGCACGCTGGGCGTCAAGCTGCTGCTGGCCGCTTTCCTGCT
This sequence comes from Senegalimassilia sp., assembly GCF_977052095.1. Lineage (NCBI taxonomy): Bacteria > Bacillati > Actinomycetota > Coriobacteriia > Coriobacteriales > Coriobacteriaceae > Senegalimassilia > Senegalimassilia sp. The sequence continues at coordinate 3,775 of NZ_CDRSTZ010000012.1, read as the reverse complement.
GCGCACGCCCATCGGCCAGCTGCTGCGCGCCCGCGTCAAGCTGGGCCTGGCTGCTGGAAAGCTGCGCAGCGGCGCTGGACAGCTGGGCCGCCGCATCGTCTAGCTGCCCGCGAGCATCGTCTAGCTGAGCCTGCGCATCGTCAAGTTGGGCTTCGGCATCGCGCTTCTGGTCCTCGAACTCGGCGCGCTTGTCGTCAAGTTCGCGCTGCGCGGTTTCCTGCAACCCCGCGATACGGGACGCGGACAAGCCGCCTGCGATGTCGTTCAGGCGCTGCTGCACCTCGTCGACGCATTGCTGATAGGCGTCGCTTGGCCACTGCTGGTCCTTCGCGCCGTCAACGGTGACGAACGCTTCCGTATAAGGGTAATCAGCACTGAACGCGCCGGGCGCCACGTACACGTACGACGTCAGCTCACCCGAACCCAGCGATGTCGAGCCCGTGTTCGTGGAGCACGTGTAGTACGACGAGCGCACGAACCCGGTGACGGTGAAGCGCTTCACGGCGAACACGTCGTCAAGATCGGCAGTGCCCTCGATAAGCTCGACGGTGTCGCCGATGCGCACGTCGTTCGACCACACGGTGTCGGCGGACAGCAGGCATTCGCTATCCGTTTCAGGCCACGTACCTGAAACCAGGATGGGGCGGTTGATGTAGTCGTTATCGGAAGATTGCACGTGCAGCCCGTCGTCGCACGTACTTGCGCGCGCGGCGTCTATATCAAGCGAGTGGTAGCGCAGCGTGTACTGCACGCCGTCCACCGACGAGATGGCGTCCGCCTCGTAAGCCGGCATGACGCCCGACACGCCGCCGACCGCGCGAACCTGATCGATTTCGGTATCCGTCAGGCCCAGCGAGCCCACCACGCGCACATCGCACAGATTCGTGGCGTCGTAGTACTGCTCGCCCGCCAGGCGCATGTCGGGCCCTGTCATGCGCAGGCCGGCATAGAACCCGCAGCCAAGCGCTGCCATCACGGCGATGGCCAGAAAGCGCCCCCACGATTTCGTGATGGAGCGCAGCACCTCTTTCGAAAACGCGCGCATGCCTCACCACTCCAGCGTTTCGGCCGAAGCGGGATGCGGATTCACCTGCATGCTGGCCACCCGGCCTTCGCGCACGTGAATGACGCGGTCGGCGATGGCGGCGAATGCGGAATTGTGCGTGATGAGCACCACCGTCTTCCCCGTGTTGAGGCACGTGTCTTGCAGAAGCTTCAAGATGGCCTTGCCCGTTTTGAAGTCGAGCGCGCCGGTGGGTTCGTCGGCCAGCAGCAGCTTGGGGTTTTTCGCCAACGCGCGCGCAATGGCTACGCGCTGCTGTTCGCCACCGGAAAGCTGCGCCGGGAAGTTGTCCATGCGGTGCGCCAGGCCCACCTGCGCAAGCACTTCGGCCGCGTCAAGCGGGTGCGGGCAGATCTGGCTTGCCAGCTCAACGTTCTCAAGCGCCGTGAGGTTTTGCACCAGGTTATAGAACTGGAACACGAATCCAATGTCCAGGCGGCGGTACTGCGTCAGCTGCTTCTCGTTGAACGTGCTGATTTCGCGCCCGTCAAGCACGATAGACCCCGAGGTGCACGAGTCCATGCCGCCGAGCATGTTCAGCAGCGTGGTTTTGCCGGCACCCGAAGGCCCTACCACCACCACGAACTCGCCGCGTTCGCACGAAAACGTCATGCCGTCGGCGGCGGCCACCTCGACCTCGCCCATCTTGTAGACCTTGCGCACATCATTGAATTCTACGAACGCCATGGCACCCACCCGTTCATTCGCCAGCTGTGTTTGTACCTGATTATACAAAAAAGCGCCCCGGGGGTTCCGGGACGCTTATCAAGTTAAGCGTAAAGCTTCAGGCAACGGCAGCTTAGTTAGCGCCGAACAGCTCAATGGTATCGCCTTCCTTGAGCGTGACCATAGCCTTCTTCCAGGTACGGGTCAGACCCTTCTGGTAGCGAACGCGCTTCGGCTTCGGCTTGACGTTAAGGGTGTTCACCTTGACCACGGAGACGTTGAAGATGGCCTCGATAGCCTGGCGGATCTCAACCTTGTTGGAGTCCTTGGCCACCTCGAAGGTGTACACGTTGTTCTCCATCTGGTCGTAGCTGTGCTCCGTCACGATAGGACGGATGATGACCTCGCGGGGATCCTTCATTATGCGAGCACCTCCTCGATGCGCTTCAGGGCCTCGGCGGTAAACACCAGCTGCTTGTTGTCGAGCAGCTCGTAGGTGTTGGCCTCGGCGACGGGCAGAACGTTGACCTTTTCCAGGTTGCGGAAGGACAGCCACGTGGTGACGTCTTCGTTGCCGATGACGAGCGTGGTGCGCTGGCCCTCAAAGCCCATGGCCTGGATGAACGCCTTGGCGTCCTTCGTGCGGGGTTTCTCGAAGTTGAAGCCGTCCACCACGGTGAACTGGCCGTCGGCCAGCTTCGCGGACAGAGCGGAGCGCATGGCCAGCTTGACTTCCTTGTTGTTCACGCGGAAGGCGTAGCTGCGGGGATGCGGACCGAACACGGTGCCGCCGCCGCGCCACTGAGGGGAGCGGATGGAGCCCTGGCGGGCACGACCGGTGCCCTTCTGGCGCCACGGCTTCTTGCCGCCACCGCGGACGTTGCCGCGGGTAAGGGTGTTGCTGGTGCCGGCACGCCAAGACGCACGCTGAGCGCGCACAACCTGGTGCATGACGGGCACGTTCGGCTCGATGCCGAACACGGAAGCGGAAAGCTCGGCGTCGCCGGCCTTCTTACCGCTTGCGTCCTTGATCTCGATAGTCGTCATGGTAGTAGAAACTCCTTATAGATAGTCCAGGTTACGCCATGCGCACGCGCACGATGCCGTTCTTGCCGCCGGGGATGGCGCCCTTGACCAGGATCAGGTTCTGCTCCTCGTCGACGCGCATGACGGTCAGGTTCTTCACGGTAACCGTGTCGCAGCCCATGTGACCAGGCATGCGCAGGCCCTTCAGCACGCGGGAAGGCGTGGCGCACATGCCCACGGAACCGGGAGCACGATGGAAGTGAGCACCATGGCCACCCGGACCACCGGCGAAGCCGTAACGCTTCATAACGCCGGCGAAGCCCTTACCCTTGGAAGTACCGGTGACGTCGACCTTCTTCACGTCGGCAAAAGCCGCCACGGTCTGCTGGTCGCCCGGCTTGTACTCGGCAGCGTCCTCGACGCGAACCTCACGCAGATAGCGGGTCGGCTCGACGCCCTGCTTGGCGAAATGGCCGCCCATGGGCTTGTTAACCTTCTTCGCCTTGATGGCGCCAAAGCCCAGCTGCACAGCCTCGTAGCCGTCGGTGGCCTTCGTCTTGACCTGGCACACCGTGTTCGGCTCGGCCTGGATCACGGTCACGGGGATGAGCTTGTCCTCCTCGTTGAAGATCTGGGTCATGCCGATTTTCTTACCATAAATTGCGTTAATCATTCGTTGACACCCCTTACAGCTTGATCTCGATGTCGACGCCGGCAGGGAGATCCAGACGCATCAGGGAGTCCACCGTGTTCGGGGTGGGCTCGAGGATGTCGATCAGGCGCTTGTGAGTGCGCATCTCGAACTGCTCGCGCGAATCCTTGTCCACATGGGGGCCCTTGACGACGGTGAACAGGTTGCGCTCCGTCGGCAGCGGGATGGGACCGGACACCTTAGCACCCGTCTTCTGAGCGGTATCGACGATGAGCTTCGTGGACTGGTCCACGATCTCATGATCGTATCCCTTGAGGCGGATGCGAATCTTCTGATTAGCCACTTTCATTTCCTCCGTTAAGCTTTCG